>DRLW01000172.1 GCA_011375275.1 Bacteroidota bacterium | reverse complement strand
CTTCCTCGCGCTCGATGCCGATCAGCATGCCAAGGGAGATCGTCGAACCGCTGCGGGAGATGCCGGGCAGAATCGCAAAAGCCTGGGCGACGCCGACAGCGATGCTTTTACGCAATGTCATCCTGCCTTTGGACTCCAGCCCTGCCCGGGACAGCAACAGGATAAAACCGGTCACCAACAGCATATATGCCGCCAGCAGCGGGCTGGCAAAAGCCTCCTCGACATAATCCTTCAAAAACAAGCCGACCAAAACCGCCGGCAGAGTCGCCCACAAAAGATAAGCGACATATTTCATGGCATAATCGTCCTCTGCGCTCAGCGGAGCTTTGCTTTTGGACGGAATCACGAACCGCAAACACGCGTGCCAGAGCCAGACGATATCCTTCCAAAACGCCGTCACCACGGCGAACAGCGTACCGAGATGCACGACGATTTCAAAAAAAATGCCCTCCTGGGTTACGTTCAGCAGAGCCTTGCCGAGGATCAAATGTCCTGAGCTCGATACGGGTAAAAACTCGGTCAATCCCTGAATAATCCCCAAAATGATCGCGTCCAGTTCTGTCACTTCTGTCTCCGTTCTTCCTGAAGTCCGTACCTGATGTGCAGCCATGAGTTCGGCACAGCACTGCTGCGCCAGCCCGATTTTCGACAATTATACCGGCAAAGACCGCTGACACGGTAATAATTCTTTCTCCCTACCCGCTACCCGCCAGAGAGAAAATTTTGCAGGCCATCGCCGCAGCAAAGTGGTGAATATAATCTCAAAGCTAAGAGATTGCAAGGGAAAAACTCCGGTGTATTGTGTCTACAGGTGCCACCCTGTCTCCCGGCACCTGCAAATGTGTAACAATACATGGAGGACGAAAAGAGCATCAGATGAGCGGAGGGCACGGCCCGGGAGAATATTCAGAAGTCGGCTTTCCTGGAAAAATTTATGAAAAAACGCTGTACCTGAGGGAAGCGGGACAAGGCATCTCACCATAACCTGATATATGTACAACCATAAGACACCGTGTAGAATTTTGTCCATTTCTTCTTGTTTTTGTTAAGAGTTATACATATACTTTTCCTCGAAAACACAAAACGCACCACATCTAAAGGGAGGAATTTGTGGTCGAATTCATCATATAACCAGCCTCGAAAGGAGCTAAAACGGATGAAAAAAATTACTGCTTTTATCGCTTCGGGCTTGCTGCTCACCACCATGAGTTTAACAGCCCAGGATGATACCAATGGTGTTCGGTTGTTTCAATCCTTCAACTATGATGCACCGATCAACGGCGCAACATTTGGCGAAGGTTTTTTCACGTACAACAGTTTTAACGGCGCTTCAAGCATGATTTTCGGCGCTCAGGGCGGGCTGCCGCTGAATGAGCAGATGCAGATCAATGTCAACCTGGGTTTTCAACGTTTTTCTGCAAATGGTTTTAGCTCATCCGGTCTGCAGGATGTGCATGTTTATGGCCGCTACAAAGTCATGGAGAACGATCAGATGCAGTTCTCTGCTGTTGCACAGATTTCTCTGCCCGTCGGCAAGGAAGAAATCGGTGGTGGCAAACTGAACTTCGGCGGTTTCGGTGCTGTGCGCTATGACATGGGCAATGGCATCATTATTACAGGAAATGCCGGCCTGCTGTTCATGGAAACGACTGTGTACAATTTCAACTCTACGACTTTTCAAGTGGAAGAGAGTACCGAGTACAGCAGCGCGCTGCGTCTCGGAGGCGGCGGGATTTATCCATTGAACGATGATACCAGCATCGTCGGTGAGCTGGTCATCATCACCGAGACGAACTATACGGCGCTCAGCGTCGGGGCAGATAAGCAGTTGGCTGCGGGCCGGGCCCGTGCCGGCATCGCTCTCGGTCTGGACGATGGCGCCCCGGATCTGCAGGTGATGGTCAGCTTTCTCAAAGACCTGAACTGAGCCTTTCCCCCATCGCAGCCCGGAAGGTCCTCTGCAACTAACAGAATTTTCCGGTTCTCCCAACTGCGCGTGGGCAAAGTGCCATTTCATGAACTATTCCGGATAAATCAACACACTGAAATTAAAAAAGGGCTGCTGCCGGAAAGGCAACAGCCCTTTTTTTTAACCAAACTCTATATCCTGAAAACATCGCTCAACGAAAGATAGCTTGAGCGACACAGTAGTCGTCTCTCTCTCAGCCAGCCTTTCGAAGGTTTTCATCGCTTCCCATATTTTTTACCCTCCGTCAGGAGTATCGACCTTGCGAATCACCGTACGGTCTATTTTGAGGATATTCACTTCTGTATTGGTTCGTGTACGGGGATCGAGATGGATCAGATTTGCCCGGCCTTTGATTTTTTCACCTCCGGCGAGTATCTCCCGTACCTGCTTCCGCGAGGCAGCCCCTTTTTCCAGTGTATGCAATACAGCGCGGGCAGCATCGTAGCCTGTCAACTCCCAGCGCTCCGGAGTCCTGCCGCGGGCCTTGCGGTAGGCATCGCGAAAGGCGATATATGCCAGTGAGGTCGGGTCATAATAATAGCTGCTGACGAAAATCGTCCCATCGACATACCGTTGCAACTCGCGCAGTTTATCGAGATTGTTCAGGTACCAGTACTCACCACCCAAAATCTGTGTTTTCAGGTTAAAATAGGTCAACTGCCGGGCGAGATAGCGTACGTCTTCAGCATAAATCGGCATGAAGACACCATCGATGTTGGTGACCGGGAAGTGGCTGTTGAGCTCGACGATCCCCTCCCGGGTGTTGTTTTCCAGCATGATCGCCTCGTTCAGCGCAGTCCACAACGAATCGCGGTCGAGGCCGACAAATTCAGGATGGCGTTCGCGCAGCGTGTCTTCCATCACTTTCTTAAAAGCGATTTCACGGATTTCCTTAAACTGGCGACCGATATTCTCGGGTACGCCATAGTACCAGCGTTGTGTCACAATCGAGGTGCTGTCTGTGCGCGTGCGGCTGTCAATTTCAGCGCTGAAAGCATCGACCATCTGGCGGCCGTATTCATCCTGCGGTGCGATCGTCACAAAAGTCTTCAACTGCAAACTATCGACGGCATAGCGTGCCAGCGCCCGTGCCTGGGTTTCAAGATCAGGGCTGAGCTGAAACACGCTGCTGCCGAGGCCGGCGATTCCCACATCTGTGGCAACCGGCGCCAGCAGGGGAAGATCATGGGCATCAGCCAGGCCGGCGAGGGCTGCTGTAATGAAGTTCTCAAACTCACCGACGACACAGATCACGCGCGGGTCTGCGACCAGGGCCTGCATTTCCTGCAGTGCTTTGATAATCCGGCTTTCCGAATCCCGAACGACAAACTCGAACGCCGGCCCGGAAGGGTTGTTGCGCTTGAACTCATCTTCAGCGTAGCGCAAGCCATCGAGCATCGCTTTCCCTTCGGTGGCATAAGCACCCGTGAGCGGTAAAATCACGCCGATGCGGGTGACTTCCCGCAGCGCTTCTTTTGTCCTGTCCAGAGCGGCGCGCAATTCTTTTTCAAGAGTTGAACCGGCATTTTTTTCGAGAAACTCCGAGATCAGCTCAGCAGCCGCACCAGCTTCGCGTTCCTGCATCAGCTTGCGGGCTTCAGCCAGAACGACCAGCGCCAGACCGTTTTTGCCGGCTGTATCGCGTTGCAGTTTTTTCACATCATCGAGAGACAGATACTCATCGAGCAGCACGCGCGCACTGGTGAGGCTCTCAGCCGCGATGCGGTCATCATCGCTGAAATCGACCAGCCAGAGAAACTGCCGTGCAGACTGAAAATAGTCTGCGCGTTGAAAATGCACCAGAGCCATGAGATAGCGTGCATGCGGGATGTAGCGGCTTTCCGGAAAGTACCGGATGAGCCGGCGCAAATCCTGCTCCACGGCCTTGTAATCTCTGAGCAGATAACTCGTACGGGCGTGCATGATGAGCGCGGCAGAAAGGCGCTGATGCCCTCTGCCCGGCTCGATCAGGCGGGCAAACTGTTCATTGGCAGCAGCATAGTCGCGGTTGCGGTAAAAAATGACCCCCTCAGCAAAGATCTGTTCGGCCTGCTCATCCTGCTGGATGACGATCTGCTCCTGGGCAGCGAGCCCGAGAGCAGACATCAGCAGAACGAGCCCGATCAGGACTTTCGACTTTTTCAACGTTTCCTTCCTCACTGTTTTGGTGCAGGAGCACTTCGGACTCTGCCGGAAGAGACAACACCAGCGGGCACCAGTCCGGCTTACTCCACGGTCACACTTTTTGCCAGGTTACGCGGCTGATCGACATCGCAGCCACGCAAAATGGCGATGTAATAGGCCAGCAACTGCAAGGGGATGCTGGTCAAAATCGGGGTAAGGCACTCGAGGGTTTGCGGCACATAGATGACATGGTCTGCGCGCTCTTTGATCGCCTCGTCGCCTTCAGTAGCGATGGCGATAACCCGCCCCTTGCGGGCACGCACTTCCTCGATGTTGCTGATGATCTTCTCATAACTCGAATCCTGCGTGGCGATCACAACGACGGGCATATTTTCATCGATCAGCGCGATCGGCCCGTGCTTCATCTCTGCAGCCGGATATCCCTCAGCGTGAATGTAGCTGATTTCCTTCAGCTTCAGCGCGCCTTCGAGAGCGACAGGAAAATTGTAACCACGGCCGAGGTAGAGAAAATTCGACGCTGTATGGTACTGTTCGGCAATATCGCGAATCTGTCCGGCGGCCTTGAGTATCTTTTCG
>DRLW01000171.1 GCA_011375275.1 Bacteroidota bacterium | reverse complement strand
TAATCAGACGCTTTCGGTATGGGTGCGGGCTCCGCGGGGCAGGTGGTGTCTCGCTGCGCTGGTGCACGGCCGCGGGAGCGGCAACAGGGGCGTCACACCGCGGGAGCGGTGTGACGAGGGGAGAGGGCGGGAGCGGAATGTTTGTAGTGCACGATTTATCGTGCCTGAACGTCGCTAATTTTTACTGGAGTAGTCCAGGAAGAGGTGGGCTCTCGGAGTAGGTGGTATCTCACTGCGTTGGTGCACGGCCGCGGGAGCGGGATTTCGGTTTGAGTGCGTGGCGGAATGTTTGTAGTGCACGCTTTAGCGTGCCTGAACGTCGCTAATTTTTGCCAGGGTGGCCGGGATGAGGCGGGTGTTCCAGGCGGGTGGTGTCTCACTGCGCTGGTGCACGGCCGCTGGAGCGGCAAAAGGGGCGTCACACCGCAGGAGCGGTGTGACGAGAGGAGATGGGAAAATGTTCGTAGTGCACGCTTTAGCGTGCCCGAATGTCGCTAATTTTGCCGGCGTGGCCCGGTAAGAGGCGGGCTTTCAGAGTAGGTGGTGTCTCGCTGCGCTGGTGCACGGCCGCTGGAGCGGCAACAGGGGCGTCACACCGCGGGAGCGGTGTGACGAGGGGAGAGGGCGGAGCGGTGTGACGAGAGGGGAGGCACAAAATAGTCAAATCACCGCTTGCAATTGTGGCGTGATCTGCTATATTTGGTGAATGAATCTTCATTCATTTTTGCAGAACTGTCACATACCATGCCGAAAAACAACAGACTGGAACAACAGCGCGCGGAGAAGCGCGAGAAGATCCTCAAAGCGGCTGTCCGGATTTTCGCTGAAAAGGGTTTTTATAACACCCGCATCGCCGAGATTGCCCGCGATGCCGGCGTTGCAGACGGCACCATCTATCTGTATTTCAAAAACAAGGATGATATTCTCATCACGGTTTTTGAAGAGAGCGTTGCGGATATCCTCGCCTCCTTCCGCGAAAAACTGCAGGGCCTCGACAACCCGGTCGATAAGCTGAAAGCCTTCATCCGCCTGCATCTCAATATCGTCAAATCCGATCCCGACCTCGCCAGCGTCCTGCAGTTGGAGCTGCGCCAGAGCAACAAATTCATCAAAGAATATACCGGCCACAGTTTTACCGACTATCTCTTCTTCATTCGTGAAATTATTGAAGAAGGACAGCAGAAGCGGCTCTTTCGTGACGATCTGCAGATAGGCCTGATCAAACGCGTGCTTTTCGGCGCGCTGGACGAAATTTCGACCTACTGGGTGATGCAGCGCGACAAAGAGTTCGATGTCGAGCGCAACGTCGAGCAGGTGAGCTCGCTTTTTCTGCACGGCCTGCTGCACAGGCACGCCGGCGTTCCTGCGCAGGGAACGAACGCAAAGGAATCATGATTGTAAACACTAACCGGACGTATTCTGCCGGAAGGGACAACAGGATGAACAGCTTTTTCCTTTCCGGAAGAATATCATCAGATCAACCCCAATAATTTAAGGAAGACACATGCGAGAAGTCGTGATTGTTGATGGATTACGGACCCCGTACATCAAGGCAGGGACTCTGTTCAAAGACATTACTGCTCAGGAGTTGGGGCGCACTGTGGTGGCCGAGCTCGTGGTCCGCTCCGGGATCGATCCCGAGCTGATCGATGAGGTGGTGATCGGCAACATCGCGCAACCGGCGGAGGCAGCCAACATCGCCCGGGTGATCGCCCTCATGGCCGGGCTGCCGCGCAAGATTCCGGCTTTCACCGTCGGGCGCAACTGCGCCTCGGGCATGGAATCGATCGCCAATGCTTTTCTGAAAATCCGCGCCGGCGAGGCGGAGGTGATGCTGGTCGGCGGCGTGGAATCGATGAGCAATATCCCGCTGCTGTACCCGAAAGATTTTGCCGAAGTGATGGCGGAAGCCGCGCGCGCCAAAACCGCGGCCCAGCGCATGGCAGCCTTTGCCAAAATCCGCCCCAAACATCTCAAACCCATCATCGGCCTGCAGGTCGGCCTCACCGACCCGATCTGCGATTTGAACATGGGCGAGACCGCCGAGGTGCTGGCCAAGGAGTTTCTCATTTCCCGCGAGGAGCAGGATAAATTCGCCCTGATGAGCCACGAACGCGCCACCCAGGCAACCGACCTCGGCAAGCTGAAAGAAGAAATCGTCCCGGTATTTCCGCCGCCGAAACGGGCCATGCCGGTGGATGAGGACAACGGCATCCGCAAGAATCAATCGATGGAGGCGCTGCAAAAGCTGCGTCCGGCGTTTGACCGCAACTACGGCACGGTGACGGCGGGCAACAGCAGCCAGATCACCGACGGTGCTGCTGCCATGCTGGTGATGAGCGCAGAAAAGGCAAAAGAACTCGGCTATGAGCCCCTCGGCACGATCCGCAGCTACGCCTTTGCCGGACTGGACCCGGCGCGCATGGGGCTGGGGCCGGCGTATTCCACACCCATCGCGCTGAAAAAAGCCGGCGTGGCATTCAAAGATATCAAACTGATCGAGATCAACGAGGCGTTTGCAGCGCAGGTGATCGCCAACGAACAGGTCTTCCGCGACCGCAAGCTGGCGCAGGACCGGCTCGGGCTGGATGATGCTATCGGTGAGATCGACCGGGAGATTCTCAACGTCAACGGCGGGGCGATTGCTCTCGGCCACCCGGTGGGCAGCTCGGGCACGCGCATCGTGCTCACCCTGCTGAAAGAGATGCAGCGCCGTTCCCTCGATCTCGGCCTGGCGACGCTGTGCGTCGGTGGCGGCCAGGGGGGCGCCATGATCGTCGAGCGCACGTAGCGAACGACCGTGTAAAGCGAACAGGATGGCAAAAACAGAACTTCATAAAAATTAAAGAGGCAAAGATGGCTGAGGACAAAGCAAAGGCTGAAAACCAGAACGCTGCAGAAGAAAAAGCAGCGTCCTCTGCGGCAGAGAAGAAGGACGCTTCTGCAGAAAAAAAGAAACCTGCGCGCAAGACAACTACGCGCAAGACAGCGGCAAAGTCCACGAAAAAAACCACAGAGGCGGCCGCTAAGGCACCGGAAAAGAAGAAAACCACAGCGCGTAAAAAAACGACGGCGAAGAAAAGCGCACAAACCGAAACCAGTACATCACCGGAGAAAAAGCCCGCGGCTCCGGCGCTCTCCCTCTCGGTGGATGATGGCATCGGCGTGCTCACGTTTGACATGCCCGGCAAGGCGGTCAACGTGCTCGACGAGAACGTCATCAACGAGCTGGACGCTCTGCTCGATGAGCTTGTGACCCGCGACGATCTCAAAGCACTGCTGATCACCAGCGCGAAGGAGAAAAATTTCATCGCTGGTGCGGATATCACCGCTTTTGACCGCATCAAGGATCAGGCTGAGGGCGAGGCGATCTCCAAGCATGTGCACCGCATTTTCGGCAAACTCTCGTACCTGCCGTATCCGACCATCGCGGTGATCCACGGCACCTGCGTCGGCGGCGGCACCGAGCTGGCGCTGGCGTGCACGTACCGCATCGCCCGCGATATGCCGGCGACGAAAATCGGCCTGCCTGAGGTCAAGCTCGGCATCCTGCCCGGCTGGGGCGGCACGCAACGCCTGCCGCGGCTGATCGGCATTCAGAAAGCGCTGGACTACATCCTCACCGGCCGCCTGGTTTCGGTGAGCAAAGCCTACCGCGACGGGCTGATCGACCGCATCATTCCGGCGGAATTTCCTGATGACTACGCGCGCAAGACCGCGCTGGATTTTGCCCGCGAGGTGCAGAAACCCGCGGCGCGCAAGAAAATCGAAGCACGGCGCAGGAAGAGCAACATGCAGGCTTTTCTGCTGGAGAAAAACCCGCTCGGACGCCGCATTCTCTTCGACCAGGCGCGCAAGACCGTGCAGAAAAACACCAAAGGCCACTATCCGGCGCCGATGAAAGCGATCGAGGCCGTGGAAAAGGGCATGTCCACTTCCCTGTCCGAGGGCCTGGCCGTGGAGGCAAAATTTCTCGGCGAACTCATCGTTTCGCCGGTGAGCAAAAACCTGGTGCGCATTTTCCGCATGACCGAGGATCTGAAAAAGGATTACGGCGTCGATGGGTTCTCCGGCGAGGTGCAGAAATTCTCCCGTGCCGGTGTACTCGGCGCCGGCATCATGGGCGGCGGTATCGCGCAGTTGCTGGCGTATAACGACATCCCCGTGCGCATGAAGGACATCAATCTCGCGGCCATCGGCAAGGGCATGGAGCAGGCTTCGAAAGTGTTTGCCACAGCCGTAAAGAAGCGCAAGCTCAAGCCCGCGGACATGCAGCGCAAGCTCGGCCTGATCTCCGGCACCACCGACTATTCTGGCTTTGAAAAAGTCGATCTGGTCATCGAGGCGATCATCGAAAAGATGGAGGTGAAAAAAGCGGTGTTCAAGGAGCTGGATGGAATCGTGCCGGAACACGCGGTGCTGGCCAGCAACACCTCATCCCTGTCCGTCACCGAGATGGCCGAAGCGACAAAGCGGCCGGGTAAAGTCGCCGGGCTGCACTTTTTCAATCCGGTGCACAAAATGCCGCTGGTGGAGGTCATTCGGGGCGAAAAGACGGCTGACGATACTGTGGCCAGCCTGGTTGCTTTCAGCCGCAAGCTGGGCAAAACCGCTATCGTGGTGAAAGACCGCCCGGGATTTCTGGTCAACCGCATTCTGTCGCCATACATGAATGAGGCCCTGCTGCTGCTCGAGCAGGGGCAGAAAATCGAAGCGATCGACAAAGCGGTCGTGGAGTTCGGCATGCCCATGGGCCCGCTGACCCTGTACGATGAGGTCGGGATCGACGTGACCCACAAGGTTGCGGGCATTCTGCACCAGGCTTTTGGCGACAAAGCCGTGCCCTCGCCGATTCTGGAAAAAATGGTCGATGCCGGGCGGCTGGGCAAAAAATCCGGCAGCGGTTTTTACCAGTACAACCGCAAAGAGCGCCAGCCGGATGCCGAGGTCTATCGCGTCATTGCCGAACACATCAGCGCCGGGGAAACCCTGCCGGCTTTTGAAATTCAGGAACGCTGCATCCTGGTGATGATCAACGAAGCGGCGCGCTGCCTGGAAGAAGAGATCGTCCGGCATCCCCGGGATGTCGATATCGGCATGATTTTCGGCACAGGCTTCCCGCCTTTCCGCGGCGGTTTGCTCACCTATGCGGATAACCTGGGCAGCGGCAAAGTCGTGGGCTTGCTGGAAAAATATGCTGAAAAGTACGGCGACCGTTTTGCCCCGGCCGGTCTGTTGCAGGACATGGCCAAAGGGGACAAAAAATTCTTTGAATAAACAGCGTGCAGGCGCTGGTGAGTTGCTCTCGCCGGCGCCTGTTTTTTTGTGCGCGGCAGGTGATCTGCGCCGCCGCGCTGAATGTGAATCTTCAGACCAAATGAGGTTGATATGGCACCGCATGAGAGCACGTCCTCCAGTTTCATGAAAAGCCTGTTCACAGGGGATATCGCGCAGGAGATCATCTTCCCCTACCCGATGCCGGATGCTGAGGAGCTGGAGAATATTCATCTCATCCTGCAGGCCTGGCGCGAGTTTGCTGATGACAACATCGATGCCCGGCAGATCGACCGCGACAAAAAAATCCCCAAAGAAGTCTCCGATGGCATGAAGGAGCTCGGTTTTTTCGGCATGTCCATTCCCGAAGAGTACGGCGGTGGCGGCATGTCCAAAACCGGTTACGCGCGCATTTTTGAGGAAATCTGCACACGCGATGCCTCGATCGCGACCAGCCTCGGCGCACACCTCAGCATCGGAACCAATGGATTGCTGATGTACGGCAACGAAAAGCAGAAGCAGCACTATCTGCCCAAACTGGCCAGCGGCGAATGGACGGCCTGCTTTGCCCTGACCGAGCCGGGCGCCGGTTCCGACGCCGCCGGTATTCAGACCTTCGCCAAACTGAATGAGGCCAAAACAGAGTTCATTCTCAATGGCGGCAAAATCTGGATCACCAACGGCGGCACAGCAGACCTGGCCACGGTGTTCGCCAAAACCGATGTGCATGAAAAGGGAGAAGTGCGGCAAAAGATCACCGCATTTCTGGTGGAGACAGCCTGGGAAGGCGTCAGCCACGGCAAGCCCGAGGATAAGCTCGGCATTCGTGGCTCCAACACCGCCTCGCTGAATTTCGACAACGTGCGCGTCCCGGTGGAGAATGTGCTCGGTCCGGTGGGCAAAGGGTTCAAAATCGCCATGGAGGTGCTCAACACCGGCCGCCTGAGCCTGGCAGCGGGCTGCGTCGGCGGGTGCAAAGCACTGATCCACAAGAGCATCGATTATGCGCGCAACCGCAAGCAGTTCGGCCAGCCGATCGCGGAATTTGAGATGATTCAGAATAAAATCTCCCGCATGGTCGCCAACACCTACGCTGCCGAAAGCATGGTGTACCTCACCGCCGGACTGGCAGACCGCAAAGTCGTCGATTACTCTCTGGAGTCTGCCATCTGCAAGGTTGCGGCCTCGGAAATTCTCTGGGACACGGTCAACGAAACCATGCAGATCGCCGGCGGCCTGGGCTATTCTGCGGAATATGAGTACGAGCGGTTCATGCGCGATGCCCGCATCAATCTGATTTTCGAAGGCACGAACGAGATTTTGCGCGCCTTTATCGCCCTTTCCGGCATGCAAGGCCCGGGCGAGTATCTGAAAAAAATCGGCAAGGCGCTGCGCGACCCGATCAAAGGCTTCGGCCTGCTGACCGAGTTTGCCGTGCACAAGGTCAAAGACCGCGTCATCCACGACTCGCTGAAGAATACCGACCCGCGCCTGAAGGAACAGGTGGATAAGTTCAACGATTATGCCGCTGAGCTGAAGCAGGTGGTGGAAAAAGTGCTGATGAAATACGGCAAAGAGATCATCCACCGCGAGTTCATCCTGGAGCGCATCGCCAATATCGCGATCGATCTCTTCGGCATCGTCGCGGTGATCTCGCGCATCGATACGCGCATGAAGGCGGATAAGCCGGTGGACCAGGAGCTGCCGCCGATGCGGCTCTATTGCGACATGGCCTGGCGGCGCATCCGTCGCAATCTGCGCCAGATCGACAACAATTCAGACGCGGTGCGCAAAGAGATCGTCGCGCATGCCTATGAGCTCAACCGCTTTCCCTTTGAGGTGCTGGACTTCTGAGAGCGGTTCCGGGCGCTGATTTTCACCTTGCAATGCAGGGCATGGCGTGTTATCTTGAGCGGTTCTGTACGGGGGGCGGGTGAAAATTGTGCTGCGACGCGGGGGCGTCACATCGCAGGAGCGGTGTGGTGAGAGATGGTGTATGGTTCTGGTTGGTGAGGCCCTTCGTGGCTTTGTGCTGGCGACGCGGGAGCGTCGCCGCAGGGGTGTCACACCGCAGGATCGTGTCACACCGCAGGAGCGGTGTGACGAGAGGTGAATACATAATTTTCTGAAAAACATATCAAAACTGGAGGACTTTTTGTGAAGATCGCAATACTTCTCAAGCAAGTTCCTGTCAAAGATGCGACGCTGAAAATCGACGGGAAC
>DRLW01000170.1 GCA_011375275.1 Bacteroidota bacterium | reverse complement strand
TCTCTTCCGCTTGTCCGCAGGGGACAGGTTTTAATGCACGGGGGACAGGAACAGACCGATTCAGCCTGCTGCTGGGCTAACGGGCTGAATTCGTGTGCTGTGATGTCCGGCGCCCGGGCCTGTATTCTTCTTCAAGATGCGCGCGAATCGAGTCTTCATCCAGCCAGACGGGTTTGAGGCGATGGCGGGCAAAAAGGGGAGCCTGATCTGCAAAATGAGCCGAGGTGCTGTCCAGGGTGGCGCTGCCGAACTGGTGTAAACTTTTCGATGTGAGCTGCCCTGACGGGTCCCATTCGGCGAGAAGGATAAAGCTGTCTCCGGCAATGGCCTGCAAACAGCCGTCAGGCTCGCGGCGGTGATAAATCGCGCGCAGCACGTCCGGTGCGCCGGCAAGGGGGAGGGTGATCCGGCCACGCTGGAGACGGTTGAGATCGCCCCATTTGACTTCGAGCAGCCCGTGCTTTTCGAGCAGCATGGCCGCTGTCTCGCGCAGGGCATTGTGCAATGTTGCGAGCTGGAGCGTGTCTGGTTTGGCGGAAAGGAATCGGCTGAAACTGAGCACAGCGAGGGCGGCCTGGCGATTGCCGGTCGTGGTTTTCAGGTCCCAACGTGCCAGATGATCGAGGGCTGCCCGGGTCAGAGAATCGGCGCCATCGCGTGCGAGCTGCACCTGTTTGACCATCTTTGCCATCATCGATGCGGGCGAATAGGCGGTATCGAATTTATACCTTTCAAACTCTGCCGCTGTGATGCCGGCATCGGCTCCGTAGAGCTCGTGCGCCCGCAGCGCCCGGTTGGTCATGTGCGTTTCGATACCGTAATCCGGGGCGAAATCCTCCGCGCTGGGGTTGCCGCTGCCGGTGGTCGTTTGGAAGGGTGAGCTGTTGCAGTTTTGCACAAAACCCGACGGAGGATTTTTCACCTGCGGAAGGCGATCAAAGGAGAGGTAGCTGTTCCACAAGGTGCGGGACGTATTGCCGGGGAGGTAATCGCGCCAGCGGTATCCGGCGGCACGCTCCGGCAGCAGGGCATTGTACACATAGTAAATCGTGCCGGCAGCATCAGCGTAAACCGTGTTGAACATGGGCAGAGACTGCATGCGCATGGCGGCCTGCCATGCATCGAAATCCTTTGCCTTGTTCATGCGATACCATTGCTCGATCTGCCGGCCGTCTCCATACCCTGCGATGCGTATGGCATAGGTGCCGTGCGGCTGCCGCACCACAGGCCCGTGAACCGACCACAGGACCTCGCGTTCGACCGTCCAATAGAACGGCCCGAGAAGTTTGATGCGGATGGGCAGCTTCCGGACTTCGAGATCACGCCATGTGCCATCCAGGCGATACTGGTTTTCATTATCCGGGTTGATCTCCAAAACATACACATCGATCAGATCAGGCTTGTTGACGGTGTGCGCCCAGCCCAGATGTCTGTTATGGCCGTGCAGAATGACCGGACTGCCAGGGAACAGGCCGCCGGTCATATCCAGCCCCTGCTCGCTCTTGATGTGCGCTTCATACCAGGCCACCGGCCCGGTCCACGGCTGGTGGGAATTGATCGCCAGGCGGGTTGCGCCATCTACAGAGCGCTGCGGGGCAACAGCAAAAGCGTTTGAACCGATAGGCGTAGAAGAATCCGCAGCCTCGCCCGCTGTAAAACGCAGCACCCGGGGAAAGACCGGCTCTGTGGCCTGCTCTGCCGCGACAATGCCATCGTCCTGAGATGAATCCGGTTCTGCTGTGAGCGGGCGCTGCCGTTCCGGTGCGAAGAGCTCGCGCAGTACGCGGTCCAGACCGAGGAAAAGCGGCATTTTATGCAGAAAGCCGGCGACGATGTCCTGTCCGTGCACGGGATAGAGGTGGTCAAAGGCCAGTCCGGGGTGTTCGGCAGCGTAAAAATTGATGCCATCAGCATAGGCCTGGCACAGGGCACGCGTTTCCGGAGAGAGCGCATCGCGGTATTGCTGCTCTGCCACTTCCTGAATACGCAGCAGGCCGACCATGTAGTCGTTGGCTGCCATCTCCTTGCCATGCACGGCTGCCAGCCTGCCCCGCGATGCGAGCAGGACGTTCTGTATAGTCTGGAAATCGTCTTCTGCGTGCGCGTACGCCAGGCCGAAGGCTGCGTCTGCGTCGGTTTTGCCGAAAACGTGTGGCACACCATAGGTATCGCGTAAAATGCGCACCTCGTATCGATCGGCGAGGCGCAGGAATGAATCAACTGGAAGAGGCGCGGGTTGCAGGTAGAAAAATGCCAGGGCTGGAGAGAGAATGATCCCGATCGCCAGCCAGAATATGGGCCGGCGCACGCTGTCTGAAAAGTTCATAAATCTCGCAGTAATTTTGATTGCCCCCGATTTTTTGGATAACGCAGCACACAGAGAAATCGGACAGGTTAAAAATTATGACCAACGGAGTATTGCGCCTGTTCAGCCTCGCTTTCTTATCTGCTGCTTGCTCGCGTTGCTGAATTAAGGTGTCCGCCGGGCGAACCCCACGTTTTCACCAGCTCAAATACAGCCATGGCCCAATAAGCGAGACGTAGCCAAAGTGGCAACACTTCGGGCGCACCGAGTGTCGGAACCCCTACGAGTTCCGCTACCCAGGGGCAGGGTGAATACAAGGGCTAGATGAAACAGGTGTCAGATGCTTAATGATTTTTCTTTTTTCGCGTCGTTTTCTTTGCCTTCACTGTTGTGGTCTTTTTACCACCTTTTGTCCTCTTGGTTTTTTTCACACCTTTTACCGTTGTTTTCTTACCGGTCCTGCGATTTGTGACGGTCTTTTTCCCGGCTTTTACGGTTGTGCTCGTTCCTGTTTTGGGATTGACCGTGCGCCTGCCGGCTTTGGTGACCGTGGTTTTTTTACCGCCTGCTGTCGTCGTCGTGCGT
>DRLW01000169.1 GCA_011375275.1 Bacteroidota bacterium | reverse complement strand
CAGCCAGCCCGATGGAGGCGAGGTCACCATCCCCCTGATAGCTGACAACGATGGACTCGGGATTGGCCATTTTGTGGCCAATGGCGACAGCAGGGGCGCGGCCGTGTGCAGCTTGTGAGTTGCCGACATCGAGGTAATAATACAGAAAAACCGCACATCCGACCGGGGAAATGGCGACCGTGCGGTCCTGGATGCCGAGTTCGTCGATGGCATCGGCGAGATATTTGTGCACGAGTCCGTGGCCGCAGCCGGCGCAATAGTGCGTTGTATGCCCCTTGAGCCCTTCGCCGTGCGCATGGCGTGTGAAAGTTGAATAAAATGTACTCATGAGACCACCTCCTCTCTGCCGGCGATATGGCTGACGATTTCGCTCACCTGAGGAAGCACACCGCCATAGTGTTGTACCGAATCGATCGGCGGCAGCGTGGTGATGCCGGCGCGGCTGAGAGCCAGACGCATTTCATCTTCGAGCTGGCCATGGCTGGCCTCGATGATGACGATACGGCGAGCCCGGGCGACCAGCGGTTTCAGCTCATCGACCGGGAAGGGCCACAGCGTGACCGGGCGGTACAGGCCGGCGCGGATTCCGCGGGCGCGCAACTGCTGTACTGCTCCACGCGCCATCCGACCGGGTGTGTTGGCAGCGATCAGCAGCACTTCAGCATCGCCGGTGTGGTACAGTTTGGCCCGCTGCTCCTTGCGGATGATGTTGTCGTATTTGCTGTTGAGATAGCGGTTGTGCGCTTCGAGGTCGCTCTCCTGCAGATAGATCGAGGTCATCACATTGCCGCGATGGACGCCATCGCCGTGAACAGCCCAGTCCGGCAGGCCCGGCCGTACGATGGTTTCAGGCAGGGTAACTTTACCGGTCACCTGTCCGAGATAACCGTCGCCGAGCAGTATAACCGGGTTGCGATATTTGAAGGAGAGTTCAAAGGCGAGCATGGTCAGGTCGAGCATTTCCTGCGGCGTTGATGGCGCCAGCACGATGGCGTGGGTGTTGCCATGGCCCAGGCCGCGGCAGGCCAGTTTGATATCTGCCTGCTCAGGACCAATATTGCCAAGCCCGGGGCCGCCGCGCATGATGTTCACGAACACTGCGGGAATTTCTGCACCGATCATGTAAGAAATTCCTTCGAGCATCAGGCTGAAGCCCGGGGAAGAGGTGAAAGTCATACTGCGCAGACCGGCGCCACCGCAGCCATACATCATGTTCACCGTTGCGACCTCGCTGACTGCCTGTACGAAGACACCGCCAAGGCCGGGCAGCACTTTGGCCATAAACTCCGCGCCCTCGGTAGAAGGGGTGATCGGATAACCGAAAAAGTGCCTGCAGCCGGCCAGCACAGCGCCGATGGCCGCTGCGTGCGTCCCCTTGATCACGAGCTGCTTGTTGGCCTCCGGCAGCGGGATTTCCTCGTCCGGAACAGCAACCGGCACCACAGCCGTACTCTGGCGCGCTCCAAAGAGCTTCTCCGGATCGAGGAGTTCAAAATCTGCAACCGGTTCAACAGATTGCAGGCCGTAAGGCTCCGGGCAGGCTGTGATGCACAAACCGCAGGCATTGCAGAGAGTGAGGTCGATGTCCACAGGCCTGATACCGGTTTCCGGATGAATGCTGTCCGCAAAATGGATCGCATCCTGCGGGCAGGCTTCGATGCAGCGGCCACAGCCCTTGCAGTACACAGGCTCGAGCCGGGGGGGCTGCTTTTTCTTTTTTACGCTTTTCTTTTGCATCTCGGGCACGCTCCTTTCACATCTGACAAATCAACTTGCATCTGCCCGTGTTTTATTTTTTCGGTTCTTCCTCAAATCGTGTGGTTGATTTTCAGTATGGGCAACCGGAGGGTCGCCCGTTTCGTACCGCGACATTCATGTCGCGTGGTACGATGGCATATACATTAAACCAGGGCCAAACCCCCAATCCATCGGTTCCATCACGGCCGGATTTAAATCCGCGATCACCAAACGGATAAATAAATATCGGGGGCAAAATTCCGTAGGGGTTCAAAATTTTGAACCCCTACAAACAACGACGACAAAATAAATATAAAAATTACACCCACATCCATTATCGGTGTTACAAAATGGTTTCGCCAAAATACCGATATTTACACCGTTTCCGTTTGGCAACGCAATTATTGTTGATGGTGACCGCAGGGGCGACCCGCCGGTCGCCCCTGCGGAGAAAAAGCAGTTAGGGATAAATGCCGCGCACGCGGATGGCCTCGGCGACACGGTCAACAGCCAGCACGTAGGCGGCGCGGCGCATGTGCACATCGTACTTTTTCGCAGTTTCCAGAACCGCTTTGAAAGCGCTGACCATAACCTCGCGCAGGCGTTCGTTGATGTCGTGTTCCTTCCAGAAAAAGCTGTAGTTATCCTGCACCCATTCGAAATAGGAGACCGTGACCCCGCCGGCATTGGCGAGGATGTCCGGCAAGACCATGATGCCGCGCTCGTCGAGGATCGCGTCGGCCTCGGGCACGGTTGGGCCGTTGGCTGCTTCAGCGATGATCTTGGCGTTCAGGCGTCCGGCATTTTCCGTGGTGATCACGTTTTCCAGCGCTGCCGGGATCAGGACTTCACACTCCAGAGTGAGCAGCTCTTCGGGGGAGATCTCTTCGGCCTCGGGATAGCCCTTGACGGATCCATGTTGTGACTTGTAGAGCAATACGCTGTGCGGATTCATGCCTTTGCTGTTGAAGATCGCGCCGCGGGAATCGCTGATAGCGATGATACGGCTCTGATGATCATCGAAGAGCAGCTTGGCGGCGATAGAACCGGCATTGCCGAACCCCTGCACGACGATACGCGCATTCTTGAGCGGCATCTTTTTTACTTTTGCCGCTTCGGCGATGGTGTAAACACAGCCGCGGGCTGTGGCCTCGTTGCGCCCGGCCGAGCCGCCGATGGAGAGCGGCTTGCCGGTGACGACTCCGGGCACGCAATAACCGCGAGCCATGCTGTACGTGTCCATGATCCACGCCATGGTTTGGGCGTTGGTGTAAACATCCGGCGCCGGAATGTCGCGCTCAGGGCCGATCATGATCGAAATCTCCTGCGCAAAGCGACGGGTCAGATTCTGCAACTCCTCGGTGGTCATCTCTTTTGGGTTGCAGGTGACACCACCCTTGCCGCCGCCAAAAGGAATGCCCACAACAGCATTTTTCCACGTCATCCAGCTTGCCAGTGCACGAACTTCATCCAGATTGACGTTGGGGTGGTAGCGCAGACCGCCCTTGGCCGGGCCACGAGCGGTGTTGTGCTGCACCCGGTAACCGGTGAAAACCTTGATTCTGCCGTCGCGGAGCTTGACCGGGAAGTTGACGATCAGTTCGCGCTCGGGCAAACGGATACGCTCGCGGATGTTGTTGTCCAGCCCCAGGGTGTCGGCCGCGATTTCGAAATTCGCCAGCGCCATTTGGAAAGGGTTCATGGTTTGATCACTCTGCATCATGGGCCTCCTGTATTGTGTTGTCTGGTCCTCATGGATTTTTTTGTCTATATTTGTCCGCATCATGTCTGGTTATCCCGTCCTTTCAACTTTGGGTTGAAACCGGGAGTCACCACGAAGAGCACGAAGAAAGCTGAAGCACCGTAAAAATCAGTACCAGCAGCTCCAGGCATTTCTCCTTGTTTTTCTTCACGGCCCTGGCGTTTTGCGGTTCAAAAAATTGCATAGATGATATCCAAACTCAGGAGCCAGAACGTTTCCGTGGTTCTATGGTTACGCTATGTTTTTCAGCCTACAGCCAGTTTTTCTCCCGGGCAAATGCTTCCAGTTCACTGCGAAAATCCGGATGGGTGATGGAAATCAGCGCCTCGACGCGTTCGCGCAGGCTCTTGCCGTGCAGATAGGCAATGCCATACTCGGTGACGATATAGTGCACGTCGCCGCGGCTGGTGACAACTCCGGCCCCTTCCTTGAGGTGGGGCACGATCCGTGAAATCGTTCCGTCACGCGTAGTCGAGGGCAAGGCGATGATCGGCTTGCCGCCCTTTGAGCGCGCCGCACCGCGGATAAAATCCACCTGCCCGCCGAACCCGGAGTAAATTCTGTACCCGATCGAGTCCGAGCAGACCTGTCCGGTGATATCCACTTCCACAGCCGAGTTGATCGCCACAATGCCGTCATTTTGCGCCACCACAAAAGGATCGTTGGTGTGGTCCACGGGGTGAAATTCGAACACCGGGTTGTTGTCGATATAGTCGTACAGTTGCTGCGTGCCCAGGGCAAATGTGGCGATGACTTTACCATTGTGGAAGTTTTTCATCCGGTTGGTGACGATTCCGGATTCGATAGCATCGACGAGGGCATCTGAGGCCATTTCGGTGTGGATGCCGAGGTCTTTGCGGTCTTTGAGCAGAGCGAGCACAGCGTTGGGAATGCCGCCGATGCCGAGCTGCAACGTGGTGTTGTCTTCGATCAGCGTGGTGATATGCCCGGCGATGCGGTTTTCCACTTCTGTAAATGGCTTGCTGGCCAGCTCGGGCAGTTTTTTGGAGGTTTCCACGACATAGTCGATGCGCGAGATGTGGATGAAGCAATCCCCCAGTGCCCGCGGCATCTGGTCGTTGACCAGCGCGATGACGGTTTTGGCAGTTTCAGCGGCTGCGCGGGTGGCGGCAGTTTCAACGCCCAGCGACAGAAAACCATGCTCATCCGGTGGTGAGGTCTGGATGATGGCCACGTCCAGGTCGATCTGGCTGCGGAAGAGATCAGGAATTTCGTAGAGAAAGATCGGGATGTAATCCGCTTTGCCTTCGTTGACAGCCTTGCGGTCAGCCGGGCCGACAAACAGAGATTTATGCCGGAAGCGGCCTTCGCGTTTGGCCGATGTCAGCGGGTCATCTCCCATCAGCAGCAGGTGATAGACGTCGATATCCTGCAACTCCTCGCTGCGTTCTGCCAGAGCCTGCATCAGCTCATAGGGGGTGGCGGCATTGCCGGACGTGAAAATTTTATCACCGCTTTTGATTGCCGCCACGGCCTGTTCGGCTGTGACCCGCCGGCTGTTATATTTTTCGATCCATCGCATGGTCAGTGCTCCGGGGTTATGTCTGTTTCACGCATCATTTCAGCAGGGTATCCAGAGGGATAAACTCCAGTTCGAGCTGTTCCGCGATAGCGGGGTTGACACAGGAACCGCGATACATGTACACGCCGTTGCGCAGCCTGGATTCCTGCACCAGGGCTGCTTCGATACCTTTCTCAGCGATCTCCAGCACGATTGGTGCCACGGCATTGTTCAGCGCGTGCGAAGCGGTGCGCGCTACGGATGAGGGGATGTTCGGCACGCCGTAATGGATGACGCCATGTTTGACAAAAGTCGGGTCTGCCAGCGTCGTCGGCCGGCTGGTGGCGATGCAGCCGCCCTGATCGATCGACACATCGATGATCACCGAGGCCGGGCGCATGGCTTTCACCTGCTCCTCGCTGACGATGTGCGGCGTCTTCATCGCCGGAACATAGACCGCGCCGACGAGAACATCCGCGATGCGGGTGAAGCGGTCGAGATTATAGGGGCTGACCGTTGCAGTGATCACCCTCTTGTCGAAATACGCATCGATTTTTTCCAGCCGCTCCATGTCGCGATCCATGATGATCACGCTGGCGCCGAGACCGGAAAAAGCCCGCGCAGCGCTGAAACCCACGACACCAGCACCGATGATGACCACCGTTGCCGGCGGAATGCCCGCAATGCCGGAAAGGGAAATACCACGGCCTCCCTGATGGCTTTGCAGCAGTCTGCCCGCGATCTGAGGCAGCAGCCCGCCGGCAATCTGGCTCATAGCCATGAGCACGGGCTTGCGGCCGTTCTCTGCTTGCAGCATTTCATAACTCAGGGCCACGATTCCTTTTTCCCGCATGGCGTGCAGGGCGCGCCGGTGTGTCAGGCCGAGGTTGAGAAAGGAAAGCATGATGGTGTGAGCTTGCAGGCATGCTGATTCGGCCTCAGCCGGTGGGTGAACGCCGACCAGAAGTTCAGCGCGACGGAGAATTTCCTCGTGTGAGAAGGCAATATCCGCTCCGGCCTGCCTGAACTCCCGGTTGGAAAAACCGCTTGCCGAGCCGGCCCCGTCTTCGACGATGACCTGATGCCCCCTGTTGTGCAGCGCGAGAACGCCGGCCGGCGTCAATACGATGCGCCGTTCCTGCGCTGCCGTCTCTTTGGGTATGCCGATGATCATGATGTCCTCGTTAGCTTAGCATGCTTGACATCGTACAGTTCATGGGTGCTTCCGCGCTATGGCCTGATCAAAAAATATACCACCCGGCGAGACAAGATTCGCTTTTGGCAGGTCGTGTTTATTTCTTGTTTTAGCAGGAGTTATGTCTGGAAGTAGTCACGAGGGAAGGCGGGAGTGGAGGGAGGATTCCTATTTGTTGCAAATGGTCCAGCCGAATTCCCGAAATTGGGAAACAGCATCGGTGAAAACCGGTGTTCTTCGGGCAGCAAAAGCAAAGCCCCGGCACTTTTGCAGCACCGGGGCTCGGTATGCCACTCCACTGAAATTACCGGATTGCGACCAGCGAACGCACATGTTTGATACTGTTGGCGCGCAGCTCATAAAAATAGACCCCCGGCGCTACGGGATTGCCGCTGCTGTCTTTACCATCCCAGGCGATGACGTGTCTGCCCCCGGGAAGACGTCCGAAAAAAAGCTGTTTCATTTCCTGGCCGAGGAGATTGTACACGCGCACCTGAACCCGGGTTTCACGGGGCAGGGTGATGGTGAATTGGGTCGGCGTTGCGCCGGAGACGGAAAACGGATTGGGCCAGTTCTGCTCCAGGCCGAATCGTTCCGGAACAGCGACCAAAATCTCTACGGCATCCATTTTTGTCACCGTGCCGTCGGCATCGGTCTGTACCAACCGGTAGAAATATCGCCCCGGCTTCACCTCGCGGTCCGTGAAAGACCAGCTTCGCCTGCCCTGGTCTTGCGCCAGCACAGGCACCGCTCCGATGGTGCGGAACTCGTCCTCGTTGTTCCTGCGCCGTTGCACAGCAAAGCCGATGGTATTGCCTGTCCCGGATGTCTGCCACTCCAGCACGACATCGCCCTCGTCGTTTTGCAGGGCCGAAAATGAAATCAGTTCCACGGGCGTGGTTTGCCCGCCGTACTCATTGGCGCCGAGGTCCGGCGCACTGCCGACATACGGCAAGCCGACATCCATGCCGGCGTCACGGGCAGGGCTGGAAGCTGTCAGGGTGAAATCTCCTGCTGCCGCGTTGCCAAATCCGGGGTCATTGCCCGTCACGTCGTTGGCACCTGCGAGTGGGCCGGCGTCGGTTTTGAACCAGCCGTTGTGCGAAAACACCGCCTTGAACGTGCCCTTGATGCGCGGCGCCTCGGTATTGTAAAAGAGATTATTTCTGATCACACCATTGGTCAGCCCCTCTTCCTCGACAAAAAACGGCCGGGTGGTTACGTTGGCGATGGTGTTGTTCACAAAAGTGACGTTATCCACCCAGTCGAACTTTACCGCAAAATAGTTGGCAATATTGTAGATCACGTTATGGCGCACGGTGATGTTTTCCTGCCCCTTGCCATTCTCTCCGCGAAACTCGATGCCGCGATCACTGTCGCGGATGATGTTGCGTTCCACGACGATATTGCGGCAGCCTTTCTGCACAACCACGGCTTTGTTGTTGAAGCCGTACATCTCGTTGTCCGCCACCAGCGCGCCGTCCACACCTTTGAAATCCAGAGCGTTCTCAGAATCCGCGCTGCGGGTGGTGTAGAAAATATTGCCGCGGATAGTGATGTCTTTGGAATATGAAGAGATGGGGTCTGATCCGCTGGCATAGAGCTGCACGCAGTCGCCGCCGACATCGTAGATGGTGTTGTTCTGAATGGTCAGGCGCAGCACACCGGGGTCGGTGACGATGCCGTGAGCATCTTTACCCCGCTGCCAGAAGAAATCGTGGATGACGTTGTTTTCGATCAGATGATCTGAGCCGCTGTTGACTTCGATGGCATCGCGGCGGCCGTTGCGGATTTCGTTGTTGCGGATGATGCATCCTCTGGCATCCCCGCGAATGCGGATGGCATCGCTGGATTTATTGCCGTGGTCGAGGATAAAGCC
Source organism: Bacteroidota bacterium (assembly GCA_011375275.1). GTDB lineage: Bacteria > Zhuqueibacterota > Zhuqueibacteria > Zhuqueibacterales > Geothermadaptataceae > Geothermadaptatus. The sequence goes on along the minus strand of DRLW01000169.1, from coordinate 947 downwards.
ATCGACGACGAGGTAATCTTTATTCAGGGTCAAAAGCCTGTCACCGCTGGATTTGATGATCGGGCGCTCTCCCGGCCAGGCCATGAGAACGATCGGGCTGCCGGGCCGTCCGGAGGTGGAAAAGGACAGGCTTTCCGTGTACGTGCCGGCGCGGACGAACAGCGTATCGCCGGGCTGAAGGGAAGACAGGCGACTCTGAATCGATTGCCCGGAGGTGACGACCTGATTCCCTGCATACAGGAACGTTCCTGTTCCTGCCAGAATGAGTGCGCAGGCGAGTACGGCGCTGCGCTGTATTCTGTTTCTGAGTGCTTCCAACTGCATCAGTGTACTCCCGTCTGAAATATACATGGTGCGATTCGATGGATTAGCAGCCATGAATACAAAGACCGTACCGGGAAAAACACTTCGCATGCAGATGCTGTTTTCTAAAGAGTTACGGTGTTCGGCATGTGCAGAACTGTTACAGTTTTGGGGCGGGCAGTATCCTTTTTCGGGCAGGACTTACAATAATGTAACCCGGTGCTGTATAAATTTTTCGTGTTGAGCCTTTCTCCTGTCACACCACCCGTGGGTCGCAATCCCTGCCTGTGAACGCACAGGAGATAAGGGCATTTTTTGACTGCCCGAGGGCCTCATGCATCAGCAACAGGACGATGCCAGAACAGACCGCGGTTGTACACGCCCACGGCGCGCCCGGTCAGCTCCTCGCCGATGAACGGGCTGTTGCGTGATTTGGAATAGAACTCTTCGGCGCGAACCTGCCATTTCTGGGCAGCGTCGAACAGGGTGAGATTGGCCGGCTCGCCTTCCTGCACGATGGCCTGCGACAGGTTGAGGATGTGCCTCGGCGCGCGGGTGATCTTCTCCAGCGCCTGCGCCAGGGACAGATGTCCGGGGAGAACCAGCTTGCTGATGATCAGCCCGATCGCTGTCTCCAGCCCGGT
>DRLW01000168.1 GCA_011375275.1 Bacteroidota bacterium | reverse complement strand
GATAACTCGATTGTGCAGCAAACTCTTCGAGTGGAAAAGAAGTTTCGACGGCATAAAGGAAAAAGTAAAAAACGGACGAAAATATATCGAACCTCGGCTATAAATGCAACAATGAAAGCCGTTGACATTCGCCGGCCAATTTTGTAAAATCGTCGCGTGTCAGCCGTGGCCACCAAACAGGGCTGCACAGAAAGCTGTTTTTATTCGGCCCCGAAACGTCTGGAGAACTAATTCCGGCAGGGCACCCACCGTCGTACAAGAGAATGACAGAGAAGCATACCATGACCACCACGACCAGCAAGGCAGCACCGACAACGGAAAGCCGAACAAAAATATTCCAAATGATCAGTGCCGGCCTGTTCGTTGCTCTGGTCGCGGCAGGCTCGAAGCTGAGTATTCCTTTTTGGCCCGTGCCGATGACGATGCAGAGCCTGTTCGTCTTGCTCGCCGGTTTTCTGCTGAGCGCACGCACAGCATTTCTCGCCATGGTTGTCTATGTTTTGATCGGTTTGATGGGCTTTCCGGTTTTTGCCCGGGGTGGCGGGCCGGGCTATATCATGCAGCCAACGTTTGGCTATCTGCTCGGCTATATCATCGCCGCATGGCTGGTGGCACGTATGGTTCATGGCAAAAGGGAGTTCAGTAGTTTTGCAGAGGTCAGCACACATTTGCGCCGGGTGAAAATGCCTCAGGTGCTGAATGCCGGTCTTGCAGGCACGCTGGCGGTTTTTCTGCCGGGCGTTCTGTATCTGTACTTCTGGATGCAACTCTTCGGTGCAGACCCGAACCAGCAGAGCACATTCCTCACGATTCTTTACTCCGGTGCTATCGTTTTTCTGCCCGGTGCAATCGGAAAACTTGCAGGCATTTATTTTATCATTCGTGTGATAGCACAAAAGGAAAGAGATCTCGATGCAGCCTGAATCAGTCCGTACAGGTGTCAGTTATTTTGGAAATCGAAATCCACGCCACCTCGTCGTTGATCTCGAAGAAATGATTTCTCACAACTGCTCCTTTATCGTGCACACCTTTTCCGAAAACGACCGGATTTTTTATTTTGCCACCATGGCGGAATTTGTCGAGCTGTCAAAAAGCGTCGGCCTCGAGGTGTATCTCGATCCGTGGGGCGTCGGCCGTGTTTTTGGCGGCGAGGCTTTTTCGGATTTTGCACTGAAACGCCGCCACGCCTGCCAGGTGAGCGGATCCGGAGAACTCCTGCCCGCTGCCTGTCCCAACCATCCCGAGTTCAGGGCCTACATGCGCGGATGGATCGATGACGCCGCCAGCCTTGGTGTGGATGTGGTCTTTTGGGATGAACCCCACCTGTTTATTGACTACCAGAATGCATCTGATATGCGCGCCGCCGGATGCACATGTGAAAGCTGTCGCGAAAAATATCGAGAGCTTTACGGGGACAGCTTCCCCTCCGTGGAAAGCGAAGATTTTTTACTTTTCCGCGAAGATTCCATGTATGATTTTCTGAAAATGCTCACAGACTATAGCGCAGAAAAAAAGCTGCGCAATGCAGTCTGTCTGTTGCCATATCAACAGGATATGCTCGGTGTGTCTGATTGGGGACGAATCGCAGCCATCGAAACACTTGATATTATCGGCACGGATCCGTACTGGATTTTCTTCGATAAGGAGCTGGATTTTGTCTATGACTATGCCCAGAAAATCGTGCACATTGCTGATGAATTCGGGAAAGAAGCCCAGCTCTGGATACAAAATTTCAAAATACCCGAAGGCAGAGAGCAGGAAGTCGCCGAGGCCATAGAGCTGGGAGAACAGGCAGGAATTAAAAATTTTGCGGCCTGGAGTTTTTACGGTAGTTCGTACATGTCCTATATCCGCAGCCAGAATCCGAAACTGGTTTGGGATATTCTCGGGCGTGAATATGCCCGGCTGCGTTCAGGAGGACACGGCAAATGAGCGGGGTCAGGTATGCAGTCGGTTTTGACGGCGGCGGCACGAAAACCACAGGCTGTCTGATCAGCTCAGAGGGGGACTACTACGCCTCGCTCACAGGAGGGGCAACCAATTATTCCATCAGCCTGGAAAAAGCAATCCAGCAGGAGCTGGCTGAAATGACCCGCAGTTTATGCAAGCGGGCGGGGCTCTCACACATTGATGCCCTCGGTGTATGCCTTTCCGGGTTGGGTCAGGAAGCGGTACGGCAACGGGTTCGGCGTCTTATCGAAGAAAAAGAGCTGGCTCAGGCTTACCACGTCGATCATGACGCGCGCGCGGCACTCTATGGTGCTTTTGCCGGCGGGCCAGGCATTATCCTGATAGCAGGAACCGGCTCGATCGCTTTTGCCCAGGATGAAAACGGTGAGGTGTACCGGTGCGGCGGCTGGGGCTATCTCCTGGGCGACGAGGGCAGTGGTTTTGATATCGCGCGCAGGGGAATTGCGGCCGCCCTGAAAGCCCTTGACGGCAGAGGCAAACCCACATCGTTACAAGCCGCATTCGAGCAGAAGTTTGCTGTTTCCCGCATCGATGAGGCTGTTCCGCTCATTTATTCCGAGTACAGCGATCGCGGTAAAATGGCGCAGCTCGCAACGATCGTTTTTGAGCACAGCAAAGCTGGGGATGTGGTGGCCGGAGAGATCATCGGCAATGCAGCCGGAGCTTATGCAGAACTCGTGGCTGCCCTGTTCACCCGCGTAGCTGTCGATGGAGTAGCCGACGTTGCGCTGATCGGCAATATATTTAACTCCGCATCACAACTGCTCCCGATAATGCAGTCTTACTGGAAGGAGCATCGCTTGCATATATCCATCGTAAAGCCGCTGTTTCCTGCTGAGGTGGGCGCAGCCCTGCTGGCTTTTGCCAGCGCAGGTATCGATTTCTCACAGGAGGCCATTGTGCGGTTGCAACACACCATCCAGGAAAAGGCGGGCTGTGGATAAGAGTGACCGTTATGCGATCGGCATGCTTTCCGGCACTTCTGTCGATGGCATCGATGTCGCGCTTGTGCTTATTGGAGGAGGCGGGAACGTCCGCCTGCACGAGTTTCTGACACTTCCCTATCCGAAGGAAATACGGGAGCAGGTGCTGGCCTATTCCCACGGCACGGCCTTTACCGCGGAACAGCACACGAGGTTGCATTGGGCGCTCGGCCATGTTTTCGCCCAGGCAGCGGTTGCGATGCTGCATAAAGCTCAGGTGCCCCGCGAGCAGGTCGTGGTCATCGGTTCACACGGCCAGACAGTGCAGCACCTGCCAGAGGAGCAAAGGATGGCAGGGTTCAGTACCCGCGGAACGCTGCAACTGGGCGAAGCTGCGGTGATCGCGG
>DRLW01000167.1 GCA_011375275.1 Bacteroidota bacterium | reverse complement strand
CACGTGCAAGACGGTATTCGCAAGAAAATTGTGCACGCTTCAGATGAAACGGCTGCTGAGTTTGACGATCACCTGCGCATTGTTGTGGGCCCCGAAAATGCAGGCTGCACTACCAGGCGCCGAGAATAGCGCCCATCACCGTGAGGGCGATGGTGCTGTAGCCGGCGTTGATGAGAAAGTGCGCCAACGTTTTGCGCTCGAACAGGTAGTGAACGCCGATCATCGTTGCCACCCAGCCGATGCCGGCAAAAAAGCCAGCAGTCGCGCCGAACGCCGTGTCCGCTTTCGGGCCGATGAACATAGCCAGATTGAATGCCGCGAACAGCGTCAGCACAAACGCGGTGCCGAATATTTTACCCATGTTGGCATCCTGCAGCTCTTCTTCGCTGAAGCCACAAGCCTTCATCCATGCATTCCCGAACAGGATTTTCGAATACCATAAGCCGCCGAGCAGAAACGAAGACAGTGCTGCCACGATAACAGCAAGCCAGTTTATCGAATTCATAGCATGAGACATGTCCATGATGATTCCCTTTCAGAAAGGTGAGGAGCGAGAAGCTTCAGTGCTCTCGCCGGAGCGCAAGATACTCACGCTGCACGGTGTGAACAATCAAAAACGAACCAACCGCTGCCTGCGCCTGGAGCCCGGACACAACGTTTCTGCCGGCTGAGGTGCGAGAGAACGCAGCAACAGCGTTTCCCGGCGTGTGAAAGTTACCACCAAAAAAAATGCCGCGTACTTTCAGCGAAGCACGCGGCATTCTTGCGAAACAAAGGGGGAAATCAGCGCATGAGCAGGATTTTTTGTCTGGCAACCACGCCCTGATCGAGCAGGTGTGCCTGTACGAAATAGACCCCGCTGGCAACCGTCCTGCCGCTGGTGTCTGTGGCATCCCAGCGCAGATCGACAGAGCCTGCGCTGCCGAGGGTACGCTGAAAATCGCGCACCAGCACTCCGCGCGCATCGTAAATAGCCACCACGAGCTTGCCTGCCGTCCGGCTGCTCACCCGGATCGACGTGGCCGGGTTGAATGGATTTGGCCAGGCGCGCACCAGCAGCGGGCTGTCAGGCAGCTCGATACCATTTTGCACACTGGTTGCGGCGATATCCGCGCGGGCGCTTTGGATGGTAACAGGCGCTTTGTCCGCCGTCGCATAAATACCACGCATGCGCTCGACCTCCGGCGTATCGTAGGTCAGCAGGTCTTCGACGAAGCGCGGCGGCAGGGTCTGGTACAGCAGGGAGACCGTGGCAGTATAGGCGATTTTGGGATTCAACCCGCTGATGCGATAGGTGACCGTATCGACCCCCGTGCCCTGGGTAGCGCCGTCGCGGTTGAAGTTGTCGTCTTTTGCAGCAGCCCCTTCGATGGCGGTTGATTCATAATCCGGGCCATCGGTGGTAAATCCGGCCGGGGGGATGCGGTTGTCCTTCAAAAAACCGGCAGCACGCAGCAGGGTGTAGTTGACCTTGCCGTCGATATCTTTCATCACGGCCTCGTAAATCTGCACCTGATGCGGGGCGGTGATGGTGTCATAGTGTGGTTCGTAGCCTTCGTCGAGGTCGAGAATTTCACCGCTCTCCGTGTCCCACGCGCCGGATTCAAAGACCAGATTGCCGTCGTTATCCTCTACTTTGAGGTGGAGCCACGCGCGCCGGCTCGGGTAGGCGGTCGGCAGTTTGTGGCCGGTCTTGTTGGTCACGGCAACCGGGATGACCAGCTCGCCGTTCTGCCATGTCCCGCTCAGGGTCAGGTCTGCTGTTTTGTTCTGCAGCATATCCAGCGTGCGCGCGATCGTGCTGTCAAAAGCCGCTTTTGAGGCTGTGACGCCGAGTTCTGTGCCGTTATCGCGCAGGATTTTCAGCATGAAAACATTACCGCCGACAAAATAATGCTTGGCAAACGGCGAGCGGGCACTCAGCGACCGGGGACGGTTGGAAATGACAACAGCCTCATCGAGATCAGGCATGTGGCAGGTCTGGCACTCGGTGTTCTGTGCCGGATAGATGCTGTTCTTCCATTCAAGGTACGGAACCTGCTCCGGTGCCTCGCCGACGATTTCGCCGTTGTTGTCCACGTACGGTGTGAACAAGGTATGGCAGGTGGCGCACAGCTCGGATTTGCTGAGATGTTCGCCATACACAGGGGTATAGTTGACATTGTTCTGCATGGGGCCGGTGAGCGGCGATTGAAACGGGCCATAGATGAGGCGGTCGTTTTCGATGGTGTACTTCCCGGAAAAGCCCTCTTTGGTGCCGAGATTGACATCTTTGATCTGGTGGCAGGCCGTGCAACTGACACCGTCGAGGCTGAGAGGGTCTTTCTGTCCCTGCGCCAGGGTATAGCCGCTTGCGCCATCTGCAATGGCCTGGGTGCGGCCCATGGGCATGTGGCAGGTCGTGCATTTATCTTCGATGATCTCCTTCAGATGCGGATTGGCGGCAACCTCCGCAGAAACCTTCGCCTGCCAGAACGGGTCTTTGGCAGAGTTGGCCATCATGGTCGATCGCCAGAGGGTGACCGGTGAAACATCATTGCCTTTGTTGTCCAGTAGGGCGGAGGTATTCGGTGAGCCCGGCGCGTGGCATGATTCGCAGTTTCCCGATCCGGAAAAAATCGTCGAAGTCGCTGTCGGCAGGCTCTGGCCGCTGGCTGAAGTGGATATGCTGGTGAGCAGCACTAAGAAAAAAACTCCTGTGATGATGTAGCTTCTCGTCATGGTATCTCTCCTGTTTCATGCTCTGGGAACTCGTGGGCAGCCTGCGCCACTGGTACCGGTTAAAAATGTGTTTGATCTCTCGGCAAGGTTGTTAGTTTTGCTTATGCTTCCAGGGTTGCCGTTTTCTAAGCGTAGTTGTATGCGTAAAATATGATATAGGGATTTCTCTATGTGTTGGGAAAGTACCCACCAGAAGGTGATTATGCAAGATCAAATTCAAATATGAACAAAAGTTATCCTGGCCTTTGTCGCCCGAAAAACTCCGGATGCGCTGCTGCCATTTTTAAACCTTCAGCGCAGTAAAGGTGTCCTGCTTTGCAATCAAAAAAGAGAGGTGGATATGTACAAAATGCGATTCACTGCCGGTCTTACGCTGATTATTATTTTGCTGTATGCCGGCGTCACGTTTTCCCATGATTACTGGTTTTCGCTGAACCGGTTTGCGTTCACAAAAGGCGATACCCTGGTGGTCAATCTGCTGGTCGGCGATGAGCTGCACGCAGAGGTGGAGAGGCCGCTGCAGAAGGATATCACCAGGAGCTTCAAGCTCATCACGCCGGAGCGCACCATCGATCTGCTGCCCGAACTCGCTGACAGCACGCTGCCCGTACTGACGCGCAGGCTGGATTTTGAAGGGCTGGCGCTGGTTGCCATGGAGCGCGATTTCTGGTACACGAAAATGACAGGTGAGCAGTTTGCCCGTTCCCTCAAAAAGGAAGAGATGCATGACCTCATCGCCCTGCGCGAGAAAATCGGCCCAAAGCAGGAAGAACACAAGCGCTACGACCGTTCCATCAAAGTGCTGCTGCGCGCCGGCGAGAGCATGAAGGGCGATGCGTATAAAAAAATCCTCGGCCACAAAGTGGAGCTCGTTCTGCTGCAGAATCCTTTTCTGCTCAAGCCCGGGGAGACGCTGCAGGTCAAGGTCATCGATCGCGGCACGCCACTGGCCAACAAGCTGGTCAAAGCCTATCACGGCGACGGCAACAAGCTCGTTTCCAAGCAGAAAGCCTATACCGATGCTGACGGAATCGCCAGCTTCAAACTCGAGGGCAAAGGGTTCTGGCTTATCCGCCTGTCGCATCTCTGGCACTGCCAGGATTGCGAAAAAGTGGATTGGGAGAACCATTACAGCACGTACAGCTTTGTGCTGCCATAGCCTCTCAGAATGAATGGCCTCGTCACACCGCTTCTGTGGTGTGACGTTGGCCCCGGGGCGAGCGCCGTCAGTCCGGCGGCCTGCTGAAGCATGCGCGGCAAAAACAGCGT
>DRLW01000166.1 GCA_011375275.1 Bacteroidota bacterium | reverse complement strand
GGTTACGGCATCGATGCTGTCGCTGTTTTCCTGCAGCATCTCTCGGAAATCACGGTATTTTTTGGTTTGTTTCAGGCGTCTGCCATAGGCCGGGTCGCGTTTCATCGCTGCGGCCAGGGTCGCAGTCATCTGCCGGTCATCGACATCGCACAGGGCGATGATGTTCTCCGTGCTCACTGCTGCGATGTCGGACCGGCCCTTGCCGCCAACCCCGACGCAGGCGATGTTGAGCTTGTCGCTGGGTGCAACATAACCCGGCCCGCCGAGCACTGCACGCGGTACGATGAAAAACGCCGCCGCTCCGCTCCCGGCTGTGGCGATGAATCGCCGCCTGGTCATGTTTCTTCTGCTGGCTTGCTTCTGTGCTGATTTCATGGTGTGATCCTGCATTTTAGAATTGTCTCTCGCAGCATCCGCTCCAACGGTGCTGCGCTGTTCCTGCGCCCACGCTGATCCTGTCGATGTCCGCTACTCCCCCGCCGCAGGAGCGGCTAAAACTGCGTTCCACCGCAGGAGCGGTGGAACGAGAGCATACGTCTGCGCTCTCTCCGGCGCTCCTGCGCCAATGCTGCTCCTGCAGATGTCCGCGTCTCCCCTTGCCGCTGGAGCGGCGCACTGGCGTTCCACCGCAGGAGCCGTTCCAGAGGGAAAGATGCGTCACCCTTTCTTCCCCAGCCGTTCGAGCAGGCGTTTTGTTGCCAGAATACCCTCGTATTCGCTCAAACCGCTGCCCTCGTATTCGATGCCGATATAGCCGTGGTAGCCGGCGTCGAGCACGATTCTGAGCATGCGATCATAATCAAAGCGCAGGTGGTTGCCCTGCTCGTCAAAATCATAGGACTTGGCGCTCACGGCCCTGGCAAAGGGCATCAGCTCGGTCAGGCCCTGGTAGTAGTCGTACCACTCGCCCTCGCGGATGCGAAAATTGCCAAAATCCGGCAATGTGCCGATACGTTCATGCCCGACCATCTGCATGACACCGGCCAGCCAGGCACCGTTACTGGATAAGCCGCCATGGTTTTCCACCAGCACATCGATGGCATAGCCATCGGCAAATTCGCACAACCGGCGCAGGCCCTCGGCAGCCAGGCGCATCTGCTCCTCATAGCTGCCCTCGCTCGCAGCGTTGACGCGGATGGAATGACAGCCGAGAAATTTGGCCGCTGTCACCCATTTGTAATGATTCTCCACGCTCTGCCGGCGCTTCACCGGGTCCGGGTCACCGATGCGCCCCTCGCGGTCACACATGATCAGCAGACTGCGCACGCCCTCATCCTCAGCGCGGGTTTTCATCTCGCGCAGATAATTGGCATCCTCGGCGCGATCGAAGAAAAAGCCGTTGACATACTCGACCGCATCGATACCGAACTGCCGTGCTGCAGTGCGGGCAAAATCGAGATGATCGAGCTTGCCCTGGCGCAGGGTGCGGTGCAAGGACCACTCGGCGAGAGAAATTTTGAACGGCATGCCTGCCCTTTCGCTGTTGGGGAAAAAAGCGCATCCGCTCAGCCAGGGCACAGCCGCCGCACAGCCGGTGATGCGCAAAAAATCACGTCTGTTCATGTTCGTGCCTGTTTTGAATTTCATCATACAGGATGTCCAGCTCTTCTTTCAGAGCAGCTTCGGTTTCCGGTTCGCTGGCTGCATGGCCTGCGCAGGTAAAACGCAGGCGCGAGCCGGCGATTTTTCTGTGCAGCTCCCAGGCGTAAACCGGCGGGCAGATCATATCGTAGCGGCCGTGGACGATGGAAACCGGAAACTGCGACAGAGCCTCGGCGTGGTCATAGATGTAATTATCCGGCAGGAAAAAGTTGTTTTTCACATACCATGCTTCCATGGGGGCCAGAGAACGGTAGGAGTAGTTGCGCAGCAGCGTATCGATTTCGTTTTCTTGCAGGGGCTCTTGTTTGAAAATGGAAAACTCGTAAAAAGCCCATTCGTAGGAATATTTTTCGCGCACAGCCTCATCGCGCGACTGCATCATGCGGTAATAGTAACGCGCCGGGTGCAGGCGATTCTTTTGCGGAACATGGCTGAGGAAGCGCTCCCACGCGTCGGGAAAGAAGGTGCGCACACCGCCGTTGATATAATATTTGGTGCTCTCGATGTGGCCGGGAAAGATGCCGCGCAAGAGCAATCCACTGACCCGCTCCGGATAGCGGATCGCATAGACCAGGGCCAGGGTTGATCCCCAGGAACCACCGAAAAGCAGCACACGCTCCATGCCGAAGCGTTCGAGCAGAAGGTTGATGTCGCGGATGAGATCGCCGGTGGTGTTGTTTTTCAGGCTGGCAAAAGGGCGGCTGCGGCCGGCACCGCGCTGGTCGAAAAAGAGCACGTGGTGTTTATCCGGATCGAAGAAAATCTTGTCCTTCTCGGTAAAGCCTGCTCCGGGGCCTCCGTGCAGGTAGAGAACCGGCAGCCCATCCGGTGCGCCGAAGAGCTCATAGTAAAGTTCATGCCCGCCAGGTACCGGCACATGTCCTGAAGTTTTCATCAGCACTCTCCCAGCAATTTTCTCGGCTCCGTATTTCCGGCTTCCCTTATGTGAAGCAGTATTCCATGGATAATGCGGGATGGTTTTGCAGCGAAGGCAGCTCCGGTTTTCCCCGGTCGCGCGGAAACCGGCGTGGGGTCCTGCCAGCGCAGATGAGCGCAGGATAATAAACTTTCCAGGTTCATGCAACGAACAAATGCCGAACGTTATCAGGGAGTGTGCTCAGTCAGAAGCGCGATGAATTTCTCTCTCCTCTCCCTCTCGTCACACCGCTCCAGCGGCAATACACAAGCGCAGCGAGAAACCGCCTACCCCGAAAATCCATACCGAAGCCGTCATCCCGGTTTCCCACAGGGGAAAACCGGCTGGCACAGACACGACGTGTCAAAACCTTGCGAAGGCTCGCAGCCTTCGCAAGGTTCTTCGCCGGGCGATTACCTCGGTGAAAATTTACCGACACGATTTGAGGGTGAACCGGAAAAATAATACTTCCTGATCGAACGCAACAGCGCACCCTACAGCGGGATGCGGAAAAAAGAGTCCTGCGCCAACGCGGCGGGCGTGTCAGAGGCGAATTCTTCAAGATAGAGGGGGTT
>DRLW01000165.1 GCA_011375275.1 Bacteroidota bacterium | reverse complement strand
GATTTACCCTGCCCCTAAAATCACCAATATCACCTGACCCCACAGCCACAACCAAACCACGCAAAGCCAAAAAAACAAAAAAACTCCGCGCGCCCCGCGTCTCTGCGAGAAATAAAAAAAGGAATCTCCCACACTCAGGGAAAGGAGCCGGCTATCTATTCCACACTCAGAGCCACGAAAAACTTTTCCTCATCGCGCAGAAGCTGGACCAGTAAATTCTTCTCATCCCCTTGTAATATCTCTTCCAAATCGGACAAAGCCGCGACCTGTGTGCCATTGACCGCTGTAATGATATCACCGGGCTCCACACCCTCGGAGGCAGCCTCGCTGTTTTTGTCAACTTCGAGAATTACCAGCCCGGAAACACCCGGCTCGATTCGCAGCATCCGGGCGAGCTCGGCGTCCAGGGCACGCAGAGTCAAACCCGGGATCAGACTCTGGCTGCGCCGGCGTTGCTGCTGCCGGGCACGGCTCTCGCTGTACAAACTGGCATCGCGGTCGCCCAGCACCACGGTCAGAGTTTCGCGCTCGCCGTTCTCGTGGATAACCTCGACCGGCACCTCCTCTCCCGGCTTATGCCGGGCAACAACGTGCATGAGATGGTTGTGGTCTTTGATAGCGACGCCGGCAAAGCCAACGATGATATCTCGCTCCATCACGCCCGCGGCCGCTGCCGGCCCGGTGGGTTTACCTGAAACCAGAGCTCCGAGAGGGCGCTTCAGGCCATAGGCACGCGCGGTTTTCATATCCAGGGAAGAAATCTGCACGCCGAGCCAGCCGCGGATAACACGCCCCCCGGCGATCAACTGCCTGGCGACAAAGGAAACGAGGTTGGAGGGGATAGCGAAACCGATGCCGATATTACCACTGCTCATCCCGCGCGAATAAATCGCCGTGTTGATGCCGATGAGCTCGCCGCTGAGATTGACCAGCGCGCCGCCACTGTTGCCGGGATTGATAGCCGCATCTGTCTGGATGAAATCTTCATATTCGATATTTCTGCCCAGTACATTCGCCCTGCCGATACCGCTGACGATTCCGGCTGTAATCGTATGCTGCAGAGCGATGGAAAAAGGATTGCCCACTGCCAGCACCCACTCCCCCACCTCGATCTTGTCCGAATTGCCGATAGCGATTGCCGGCAAAGACGAATCAGCCTCGATCTTGATGACCGCCAGATCCGTGGAGGTATCCCGCCCGACGATCTCAGCATCATAGCGCTGGCGGTCGATCGTCACGTAGATTTTATCAGCTCCGTCGATGACGTGATTGTTGGTGACGATATAGCCATCAGAGTGGATGATAACGCCGGAGCCGAGGCCGCTCTGTCGTTCAGTACGTGGCTGCTCGTCGCTGTTGTCATCTTCCCTGTCATCGCGCCAGAAGTGGAAAAAATCGCGGCCTGTGCGCTCAACTTTACGCTCGCTGGTAATGCTCACCACCGAAGGCGTCACCAGCCGCGCCACAGAGACGAACGCCCGGCGCGACTGCAGCAGGTCATCATTTTCCTCCACCCGTCCGGCGTTATCCCCCAGGGCAATATTCTCGCGGAACAGGTATGCGCCCGCCTTTGTGTCCGGGGTAAAATTCAGACTGGATGCGATCACCAGCCCGATGATCGTACCCAGAACCACGGCAAAAGCCATCAGCACGAGCATTTTTTTGCTGATATACATGGGGAACCTCCCAATAGAAGAACAGCGTCTGCGGGCAGAGCTGAAATGAGGAAAGCAAAATTGTGAGACATCTGAGCCGGGTACTCTCCCGGCCGGTCAAACGACTTTGACGTACTGCGCGCCGGCGCTGCCGTTTTTCTTCACCCCGAGGCCTGGCAGACGAAAGACCTTGCCTTTTTCCGTATTCGGCGGGATCGTGACCTCGACCTTTTTCCCTTCGATCGTCTTCACCCGGATGCGGGCGCCCTTCTGCAGCACCGTATCATCCACAGGAACTTCACAGTGGATATCGTTTCCGCGGCGTTTAAAAAATTTATGCGGTTTGATGCGTACGATCACATAGAGGTCATTGTTGCCTTTTCCCGAAGTGTCGCTGCCCATACCGCGCAGGACCATCTTGTGGCCATCCTCCACTCCGGCGGGTATTTTCAGTTTGATCTTCTTCCGCGCCTTGATTTTGCCGGTGCCCTGGCACGTCGGGCAGGTTTTGCCCAAAACATTGCCCGTGCCATGGCAGCGCCCGCATTTGCGTGTCGAAGTGACTTCTACCAATTTGGTCGTACCGAGCACCGCGTCTTCCAGGGAGATAGCGATCTCGGCTGTCTGCTGCTGGCGCTTTCTTGCCTGTGGCCGAGGGCGGCTTGCAGCACCGTGATCGCGGGCCATACCTTCAAAACCAAAGAGTTCTTTCAACAGGTCTGAGATCGATATGCCGCCTGTCTGAGAAAAACCAAACTCCTCAAATGGAGCAGCGCCGCCGGAGCGACGGAACGTGCTCGGATCAAACGAAAACCAGTCGCCCCCTCCGGGCTGTGCGCTGCCGAAACGGCGCAACTGGTCATATTTCTTTCGCTTCTCATCATCGCTCAAAACCGCGTAAGCTTCGGAAATATCTTTAAATTTGGCTTCTGCGGCCGCGTCCTGATCATTGGCATCAGGGTGATATTTCTTTGCCAGAACACGATACGCCTTTTTGATTTCATCAGCGCTCGCATTTTCAGAAACACCCAATATATGATAGTAATCTTTAACTTCCATAGGTCTCAAATTTCTCCCGATTGGCAAACTGTTTTCGCGTTGCAGTATCCACTATCCGATTCTTAAACTCATGCTGTGAAAACTTTTCCGGAGAGGATGCGGGAAAAGGGCCGCGTGATTTGCCGGGCGCAGAACGTACGGTTCAGGGCCAACAGAAAAAATCATCATTTTTTATACGCGAATCAAGAGAAAAATAGCACGACCCGCCGGAGGCCAGGACGGCTATCATGGAATTTCGATAAAATGATGATACAGGCCATCCTGACGGCGCACGGCAACGATGAGGACATCCCCTGTTTTCTTCCCGGCTATCAGAGTATATAGCTGCTCCGGACTGGAAACCTCCTGCCTGTCACAGCGCACGATGACGTCGTCGATGTGCAGCCCGCTTTTTTCCGCCGGGCTAAAATCTTTTACGCCGGTAATCAATAGCCCGTTCCTTTCGCGCAAACCCAGCTCTATCCGGTCGTAGCGTGTCAGCGGCCGGACTTCCAACCCCAGGTGCTTCCAGCGCGGTCCGGTTTGGACGCGTGCTGTTTTCTTTCCACGCGCCGGATCGCCGCTCATTTCTTCGAGACGAACGCGCAGGCTATGCTTTTTGCCATCACGGAGAAAAAGGACCCGGACCCTCGTGCCGGGCTTGAGCTGGTGAATATATTCCTGCAGTGCATTGACCCGGGTAACCGCAAACTCATCGATCTGCAGGATGATATCCAGCGGCTGCAGGCCGGCTCTGGCAGCAGGACTGTCAGGGAAAACATCATCGACCAGCACCCCCATGGGGCGTTCGAGTCCAAGGGCCCGAGCCTGCACAGCGTCGACATTCAGCATGGCGATCCCGAAATAGGGGCGGATGATTCGACCATAGCGAATCAGCGTTGCTGAAACTTTGCGCACGATATCCGAGGGGATGGCAAACCCATAGCCCATGCCATATCCCGTGTCCGTGGCTATCGCCGTATTGATGCCGATCACCTCGCCACGTAAATTGACCAGCGCCCCGCCACTGTTGCCAGGATTGATGGCCGCATCTGTCTGGATAAAACTCTCCAGGGCAAAATCATCCTGAATGATATCGATGGTACGGTGCAAGGCACTGATAACCCCGACCGTAACCGTCGAGTGCAGGTTCATCGGATTACCGATAGCGACAACCCAGTCCCCTACCCGGCAGTCAGATGAACGGCCCAGGCGTGCGTACGGCAACTTATCTGCAGCGATTTTGATAACTGCAATTTCGGTAAAGCGGTCCAGCCCGATAATGTCCGCTGAAAAGGACCGGTTATCCGCAAGAGTCACGGTGATCTGCTGAGCACCATCGACGACATGCACGTTGGTGACGATGTATCCATCCGGTGAGATGATAACACCAGATCCGGTGCTTTCCTGCCGCATGATATCTGCACCGGGAGAAAATGGAGAAAAAGGGCGGGATGAACGATTTTCACGCCGGGGTGAATATATTTCAGCGTCGATAGTGCTGGTGATGCGTGCAACTGAGGGCAGCAGCTTGCGTGAGAGATCAGCGATAGCTGTTTCAAGGGCCGGAGCG
>DRLW01000164.1 GCA_011375275.1 Bacteroidota bacterium | reverse complement strand
CGGTTGCATTTTTTCAACCAGACCGGGTGACAACAGCACGTGTCTACCCCAGAACCGTCATTCCGGTTTCCCCGCAGGGGAAGACCGGAATCTCCCAGACTCGGGCACGTGCCAGAAAAGATGAGATTCCGGCACTGCGCTGCGCCTGGCCGGAATGACACATGCCGGCATCTGAGCCGGCCCCAGTTTGCTGAGTTAACTGGATACCCGGAGCTGTCCCAGACAGCGCGAAGGCCGCGCAGCAGAATAAAACCCAGAGCACATGGAAGCGACACCGACCGTCAGAAAAACCTTCGCACACGGCATTCACCCGCCGGATTTTAAAGAGGAAACCCGGAGCAAACCGATCCGCCGTTTCCCTTTTGCCCCGGTGATGATCGTGCCCCTGTCGCAACACATCGGCAAGCCGGCAAAACCGGTAGTTGCCGAAGGGCAGGAAGTGGAGCGCGGCCAGCTCATCGCCGAGCCGGATGGCTTTGTCTCTGTGGCCATGCACGCACCGGCATCCGGGATCATCCGCAAAATCGGGTTGGCGCCGCACCAGAGCGGGCGCATGGTGGAGAGTATTTTTCTGCAACCCTTCCCTGCCTCCGGCCAGCAGGTGGACCCGGGCACGCCCTGCGAGGTTGAAACCGCTTCGCCGAAAGAAATCATCACAGCGATCCAGCACGCAGGTATCGTCGGGCTCGGGGGAGCGGCATTCCCGACGCATGTCAAGCTGTCCATCCCCGAGGATAAAAGCATCGACACCCTGATCATCAACGGCGTGGAGTGCGAACCCTATCTGACCACAGACCACCGCGTCATGCTGGAACAGACCGGTGATATTTTCACCGGCATCCGCTATGTGTTCAAGGCCACGGGCGCAAAGCGCGCCATCATCGGCATTGAGGCAAACAAGCCCGATGCTGCCCTCAAACTGCGGCGTTCCATCCCCGGGGACATGCCTGTAAGCGTGGAACTGGTCAAGGTCAAATATCCGCAGGGCGCGGAAAAAATGCTGATCACCGCCTTGCTGGGGCGGGAGGTGCCCTCCGGCGGTCTGCCCGCAGATGTGCACGTCGTGGTCATCAACGTGGCCACTGCGGCGGAAATCGGCCGGCTGCTGCCACGCGGGCGCGGCATCATCGAGCGGGTCATCACAATCACCGGTCCGGCGATCAGCAAAAAGGGCAACTACCTGATTCCTATCGGCACTCCGCTGCGGTACGCGCTGGACCAGGCCGGTTTGCACGAGGATGTCAGCGAAGTCGTGCTCGGCGGCCCGATGATGGGACAGGCGGTGAGCAGTCTGGATATTCCTATAACCAAGGGGACTTCCGGCATCGTGGCGTTTACCTCTGCGGAGACCAACCACCGGCCGGAAAAAATTTACCCCTGCATTCACTGTGCGTACTGTGTCGATGCCTGCCCGTTGTTTCTCAACCCATCGCGTTTGGGAATTCTGGCAAAACAGGGCGAATATGAGCGCATGGCCGCAGAGTATCACCTGATGGACTGCTTCGAATGCGGCTCCTGCTCATGGGTGTGCCCGTCTAATATTCCCCTGGTGCAGTATTTCCGCATCGCCAAAGGCATCATCAGAGAAAAGAAAGCGCAATCATGAGTTTACCGAAAAAAACACTCGAGATCCGAACATCTCCACACTTGAAAAGCCCGATACAGACCGACACCATCATGCGCAATGTCGTCTATGCTCTGCTGCCGGTCGCTGCGTTTGCGGTTTATCTCTTCGGGCTGGCTGCCCTGCTGGTGTTGCTGGTCTCCACCCTCGCTGCGGTGTTGACGGAGCACTTTTTGTGCATCCTCAACCACCGCGAATCAACCATACGCGACTGGTCTGCAGTGATCACCGGGCTGCTCTTAGGCCTGACGCTGCCACCGGCCCTGCCCCTGTGGATGGTCGCCTGCGGTGGTATCATCGCCATTGCCCTGGGAAAATTCATGTTTGGCGGTCTGGGATATAACAGCTTCAACCCGGCCCTGGTTGGCCGGGCTGTGCTGCAGGCCTCCTTCCCGGTAGCGATCACCACCTGGTACCCGGCGATGACTCCCGACAGGTTCTCCAGCCTGCCCGCATCAAGCCTGACCATGCCCTTTATGAAACCGGTCTGGGACACTGTGACCACAGCAACGCCCCTCGGGCAAATGAAATTCGAGCACATCGCAGCAGAGACAGGCAACCTGTTTTTTGGCATGAGCGGTGGCTCGGTCGGCGAAACGAGCGCACTGATCATCCTCATCTGCGGAGCTTATCTCGCCGCACGCAACATGCTCAACTGGCGCATCCCGGTGACGATTTTCGCCGTGGTCGCCGGTCTCACCGCCATTTTCCACGGCATCAGCCCGGAAACATATCCGACGCCACAGTTCATGCTGTTTTCCGGCGGTCTCATGTTGGGCGCGGTGTTCATGGCCACGGACATGGTGGCCTCGCCTCTGACCACACCCGGCGTGATCGTGTACAGTGCTGTCATCGGTGTGATGATCGTGGTGATCCGTTTCTGGGGAGGCCTGCCCGAAGGGGTGATGTATGCCATTTTATTCGGCAACGCTGTTTCGCCGCTGATCGAACGCTCGATCCAGCCACGTGTGTACGGCACGACAAGCAGGAGGGCCAAAGCATGAACCACCATCATCCGACGCTGAATCCACCCGCGACTGAACCACCGAGCAGTTGGCCGATGATCCGCGCGCTGGCTGGAATCGGCATTCTCTGTTCGCTGCTTATCGTCAGCACGTGGCAACTGACGCTGCCGACGATCACCAAAAAGAAAAATGAGTATCTGGAAAAAGCCATCTACCAGGTTCTGCCCGGAGCGACGAGTAAAAAAACGTTTAAAATCACTCCTGATGGAAAGGTCGAACAGTTTGAGGGCGAAGAGCGCGGCGTGCAGCGCGTTTTTGCCGGTTATGATGACCAGGGGCGACTGGTCGGCCTGGCTATCGAAGCCCGTGGCCAGGGCTTTCAGGATGTGCTGAAAATTCTCTACGGATTTTCTCCCGAAAAGCAGGCGATCATCGGCATGCGTGTGCTGGAGAGCAAGGAGACCCCCGGTCTTGGCGACAAGATCGAAAAAGACCCTGATTTCCTCGCCAACTTCAAGGAGCTGGATGTTTCCCTGGATGAAAATGCGCAGATTCGCAACCCGATCGTGCCGGTGAAACACGGCACCAAAGCCAATCCCTGGGAGATCGACAGCATCACCGGAGCGACCATTTCATCGAAAGCTGTGGCCAATATCCTGCGCGAAAACACCCTGCGGCTGATACCGGTGGTGATGAAAAATTTACAGACCTTTGAAGATGGCTCCCTCGCCGGGAACGGCCCTTAACCGTGCACCCGGGGATGTTGATAAAAAAGAGATTTTGTGGCGGCGCGCGATGAGGCAGACACGGCGGTCAGAAACCATTGCAGAGGGCGCGACGGCGCGGTTATGAAAAGCAAAACGAACAAAATAATCGAAGAAAAATCATGAATACTGATCCGGCTCATCTTTCGACCAATGAATTCATCAAAGGGCTGTGGCGGGAGAATCCCATCTTCGTGCAGGTACTGGGCATGTGCCCGGCCCTGGCAGTCACAAACTCCGTGATCAACGCCATCGCCATGGGGCTGGCCACGACCTTTGTGCTGATCATGTCCAGCATGCTGGTTTCATCCTTGCGCTCTTTTATCCCCAAGCAGGTGCGCATCGCCAGCTATATCCTCATCATCGCGACGTTCGTAACCGTGGCAGAATATTTCATCCAGGCGATCAGCATCGAGCTGCACAAAAACCTGGGTGCGTTCATCGCGCTGATCGTGGTCAACTGCCTGATACTCGGCCGGGCTGAGGCGTTTGCCTCAAAAAACACGATCTGGCCTGCTTTTCTCGATGCCGCGGGCATGGGACTGGGGTTCACTTTTGCCCTGATCTGCCTCGGTGGAGTCAGGGAACTGATCGGCAACGGCACGCTGCTGGGCTATATGATTTTCAGCGAAAACTACCAGCCATGGATCGTGATGATTTTACCCGGGGGCGGTTTTTTCTCCCTCGGCGCCTGGCTGCTGTTGTTTAACTGGATGAAAAGCCGCAAAGAACGGTTAAATCTGGCAGCAGAAAACAGCCACTGAGCGTGGCATACGCACCTAACCCGTTTTGATGGAACTACGGGCCGGGACCGAAAGCCGGCACGTCCGGGTATCCAGTTTACTCAGTAAATCGGGCTTACCCCGGATACCGTCATCTGTCATTCCGGCCAAGCGCAGCGCAGTGCCGGAATCTCATCTTTTGGGCACGTGCTGTGCTCTGGCTGAAAAAACACAACATTGGTAAGTTAAATTGGATAGCCAGGATCGGCACATTGCAAATCAAAAAAATACAGGCGGACATAATGGCAACCGAATCTCTGACTTATATTTTTATCAACGCGGCACTGGTGAACAACTT
>DRLW01000163.1 GCA_011375275.1 Bacteroidota bacterium | reverse complement strand
GTCACCATCGCCTTCGTGCTTGGTGCGCTGTTCTGCGGTTTCTTTGTTTATATCGATGCGATCGGCGGAGCCCTGAGCGATACCCTCGGCGGCTGGTTACGCCCCATCGGTGTCGTCGATCATTTTGAGGATTTTGCCCGCGGTGTGATCAGTTTTTCCGGTGTGCTTTATTTCCTCTCTCTCACCGGTGTTATGCTCTATCTGAATACCATCCTGCTCGGCCGGCGGCACTGGCCGCTGGAGGCCGATGGCTACAAGATGTGGGTGCACCACACGGCCCGGGTCGTGGCGGTCATCATTGCGGTGATTTCCCTCAACGCCATCCTCGATCGTTTCACACCGCGCCTGGATGTCACTTCCGAGCAGTTGCATTCTCTCTCTGATGAGACGGAAAAACTGCTCAGCGAGCTCGATGAAAACCGGCCGGTATTCATTCAGGCCTGGATCAGCGAGGATGTGCCGGAATCCTATGTGCAGACGCGGGCCAATCTGCTCAGCTTTCTCAAGGAGATCGATGCCACGGGCGGCAATCGGGTGCAGGTGGAAGTGATTGCGACAGAACCCTTCACCGAGGAAGCGCGCGAGGCACGGGAAAAATTCGGCATCGTTCCCCAGGAGGTGATCGATCCGCGCAGCACGCGTGCCAGCACAGCACAGATTTTCATGGGTGTGGCCTTCACCTGTGGCCCGGAAGAGGAAGTTATCCCCTTTTTCGACCGTGGTTTGCCGACGGAATACGAACTGGTGCGCAGCATCCGTGTCGTGGCTAAAACCGATCGCAAAAAGATCGGTATCGTCGGTACAGAAGCGAAACTGTTCGGCGGATTTGATTTCAATACCATGCGCTCCAACCCGCCGTGGTCAGTGGTCGAAGAGCTGAAAAAGCAGTACGAAGTCGTCTCGATTTCAGCCAGTGACTCGATTACACAGGAGCTGGATGCCCTGCTCGTGGCTTTGCCTTCCTCGCTGCCGCAACAGGAGCTCGACAATCTCAAAGAGTACATCGAGCGCGGCACACCGACCTTGCTGCTGGTCGATCCGCTGCTGATGATCAATATCGGGCTCTCGCCTTCGGAACGCGCAGGCAGTAACCGCAATCCTTTCATGAACAGGAACTCGCCGCCGCCGAAGGAAAAAGGCAATATTCAGGCTTTCATGCAGGAGCTCGGTTTTGACTGGAATACAGCACAGGTTGTGTGGGATTATTACAATCCGCATCCGGACTTTGCCCAACTGCCACCGGAGTTCGTTTTTGTCGGCCGGGGTAACGGTAATCCGGATTCTTTCAACGACTCCCATGTGGCCAGCGCGGGTTTGCAGGAGCTGGTGCTCTTGTATCCGGGCTATGTGAAAAAAGCCCTGGGCACACCCTATGAATTCACCCCGCTGTTGAAATCCAGTCGGGAATCGGGCACGTTGTTCTATCAGAGCCTGGTGCAGCGTAGTTTCTTCGGTGTGCAGCTCGTCAGCCGCGGCCAGCGCCGCATTCCCAACAGTCTGGACTATGTCTTCGCAGCCCAGATCAAAGGGGCCGTGGGTTCGTCAGATACGACGATAGCCGCACCGCGCAAAGAGGTCAATATCATCGCCATCGCGGATTTGGATTTTATCTCTGAGCAGTTTTTTGAAATCCGCAAACGGGGCTATGGCGATCTGAATTTCGATAATGTGACGTTTTTCCTCAACGCCATGGATTTGCTGGCCGGGGACGAATCGTTCATCACCCTGCGTAAACGGCGTGTGCGCCACCGCACTCTGGAAACCATCGAAGGGCGGATACAGGCTTATATCGCACAACGCGCACAGGATGAGAAAGCCGCTGAAGCCGAAGCCCAGGCCGCTTTGAACGAGGCGCAGCAGCGGCTCAACGATAAGGTCGCGCAGTTGCGGCAGCGCACGGATTACGATGCCCAGACAAAGGAAATCATGGCGCGTAACCTGCAGGAAGCAGAGAACAAACGGCTGGAGACGATCAAGGCACATATCGAAGCGGAAAAACAGGCCAAGATTCTCGCCAGCAAGGAGAGAATGGAGCAACAGATTCGTGCCATCCAAAACGGTATCAAGACCTTTGCCGTGCTGTTTCCGCCCATCCCCGTGGTTATTCTCGGATTGATGATTTTCGCCCGCCGCCGTCGTCGTGAGGTGGAGGGCGCCATTGCAGCAAGAAGATTGAGGAGTTGACCATGAACGAGATGCAAAAAACCATGCGTTACGGCGGTGTGGCTCTGGCCCTGATGCTGCTCGCATTTTTGACCCGGCCGAGCGTGCCACGCCCCGATGCTTTTTTCGATAAAGGTGAGCCGTTTTATCCCAATTTCACCGATCCAAACACCGCGACTTCGCTGGAAGTCATCGATTATGACGAGGAAACCGGTACAGCTATCCCTTTCAAAGTTCAGTTCAAAGGCGGGAAATGGACCATCCCCTCGCACCATGACTACCCGGCGGACGGAAAGGACCGGTTGGCCAAAACCGCCGCATCGGTGATTGGGGTCACGAAAGATGATATCCGATCCGATAACGTCGCCGATCATGAAAAGTGCGGTGTGATCGATCCCCTCGATGATGAAGCGACCAGCATCAAAGGTCGCGGCAAGCGGGTGACCATCCGCGGGGCCAACGACGAAGTGCTGGCGGATTTCATCATCGGCAAGGAGGTGGAAGGCTCGCAGGGCTACCGCTTCGTGCGCATTCCCGGGCAGAAACGGGTTTACGCTGCCAAGATCGATGTCGATATTTCCACCAAATTCAGCGACTGGATCGAGGCTGATCTGCTCAAAGCGTCCAAGGATGAGTTTGATCAGGTCGTGTTGCGCGATTATTCCGTCGATGAGCGCACAGGTATCGTCAGGCAGCGCGATGTCCTGACGCTGAAAAAGAAAGACGGCGTCTGGACAGCGGATAAGATGCGCGCTGATCAGGAGGTGGATGGCACGAAAATGAACGAGATTCTCAAAACCCTTGACGACCTGAAAATCGTTGGCGTGCGGCCCAAGCCCGCCGGCCTTTCTGAAAGTCTGAGCCGGATCAGCGGTGGTGTCGAGCTGACAGGGGAAGACCTGGCCTCGCTGCGCAGCAAGGGATATTTTTTCAGCACCAACGGCCAGCTTCTCTCGAACGAAGGCGAAGTCAATGCCCTGACCGAGGACGGCGTGGAGTACACCCTGCGTTTCGGTGAGGTCGTCTATGGCACAGGTGAGGCGGTTTCGGCCGGAACCGGCGAGGATGGCAAAGCTACCGGGCCTGCTGAGAACCGTTACCTTTTTATCACCACAGCTTTTAAGGAAAAACTTTTCCCCGAGCCGGAAAAGCCGAAAAATATGGAATTTCAGAGCAAGCCCGACAGCCTGTGGACTGCGGAAGACCGCGCCAACAAAGCGTTGCAGGATGCTCATGACGAGTGGCAGCAGAAAATCGATAAGGGCAAAGAGCGCAGCGAATCTTTGAACCGCCGCTTTGCCCGCTGGTACTACGTCATCCCGTCGGAGAGCTTCGATAAACTGAACCTGACACGCAAGGAGCTCGTCGTCAAGAAGAAAGATGACTGAGAAACTGCGTCGAATATTTCACGAGCAGGTCTGACACGGCCTGCTCTTTTTTTATCGCAGAGAGTGAGGAAACCATGGATCTCGGATTATCCGGAAAGGTAGCGATTGTAACCGGCGGCAGCCGGGGTATTGGCAGGGGCATCGTCGAAGGGTTGCTGGCCGAGGGCTGCAAAGTGGTCACCTGTGCCCGCAATGCGGAAAAGTTACAACAGGCAGTGGATGAGCTGCGCGCCTCAGGCGATATCGTCGGCGTGCCACTGGATATCACGTCCCGGGATGCCGGCGAAACGCTGCTGGCCAAAGCCAAAGCCGAGTTCGGCGCTGTGGATGTGCTGGTGAACAACGCCGGTGGGAACAAGCGCGGCGCGTTCGTCGAGCTCAGCGATGAGGACTGGCAGACCGTGCTCGAACTGAATTTCAACTCCCACGTCAGGGTAGCGCGTGCGGTGGCCGGGGAAATGCAGAAGCGCAAGAGCGGCTCGATCATCTTCATCGCTTCGATTTTCGGCCGCGAGGCCGGCGGCAAAGGCCTGGCGATCTATAATTCCACCAAGTCTGCCATGATCAGTATGGCGAAGATCATGGCCATGGAGCTGGCCGCGGACAACGTGCGCGTCAACAGTGTGGCGCCGGGTTCGATTCGTTTCCCGGGTGGCAGTTGGGACCGCCGCTGCATCGAAGACCCGGAGGGCATGCAGGCTTTCATCGACCGCGAGTTGCCTTTGGGCCGCTTCGGCACGGTTGAGGAAGTGGCGAATGTCGTCGCTTTTCTGGCCTCCGAGCGCGCCAGCCTGGTAACCGGCACCTGCATCAATGTCGATGGATGCCAGTCACGCTCTTTAATTTGACCTGATCTGGGTGATTTGGTTTTCGAACAAAAAAGCAGCAGACAAAGCTGTTTGAACGGACTGATACACTCAATTTTTAATATCTGCTGTCTGCGCGTCATGGATATTTTTTGTATCAGTCCGTATAGTCTCCGGTTCTCGCGGCTTTTGAGAGACCGGGTTTCACCGCCGGGGCGGTGAGAGCGCGAAAGGTGCTGATTTAAGTGGACAACCAGAGAGTCAGGTGTCCGGGTATCCAGTTAACTCAGCAAACCAGGCCTGGCTCAGATACCGGCATCTGTCATCCCGGCCAGGCGCAGCGCAGTACCGGAATCTCATCTTTTCGCCCACGTGCCTGAGTCAGGGAGATTCCGGTCTTCCCCTGCGGGGAAACCGGAATGACCGTTCTGGGGCAGGCACGAGCTGTTGTCACCCGGTCTGGTTGAAAAAATGCAACCCTGCTGAGTTAAGTGGATAACCAGAAGTCAGGTGGAATAACCTGAGAGTTTGCGAGTAGATCAGGGTGATTGCAGAAGTATCCGTGCTCCCGCAGAATGCCTGCCGTATTGTTTCATACCGGAACTTTCCCGCCGTATGCTGTCCGTATGCTGACAACTGTCTCATTCAGGAACATTTTATCGTCTTATGCCAGATTTCGCAAAATGAAAAATTGGTGAGCATGTGTTGGTTTTATTGGACTTTGCTTGAAAATCCTCTGTAACAAAAATGTGGCATTGCTTTTGATAGGCTCGTAGCACCTTCCGAAGACATCCCGGACGGATCCGGGTCAAATCAACAGGGCAACAGGGAAAACGTTCAGCCATGGAGATGATGTATGGACGCATCAGCATTCGCAGCTGTGAAAGGACGACTATTGATGAACGGCAGCTTGAAACATCACCACATTCTCCTCATCGATGATGATCCGAACATGCACTTGATCGTGCGCAAGATATTGGAAAAGGGAGGCTATACCGTACATATCGCTGAAAACGGGCAACAGGGTTTTGAGGTCCTGCGCCGGGAATCGATTCAGCTCATCCTGCTCGACTACATGATGCCGGTGATGGACGGGTTCGAATTTTTCAAAGCATTGAAGGGCGATGCCCGGTTTCGTGAATTCGCAAACATCCCCGTGATCATGCTGACGGTGCTTTCTGAAAATCATCCACAGCGCAAAAAACTGCTCGAACTCGGGCTCTCGCTCTATCTCAACAAGCCCTTTGGCGGCAAGGAGCTGATCAATATTATCGAAAATGTGCTGGTGACCAACAAACTGCACCTGCGCCGCCGCGAGCACGAACTGCGGCGTTTACAGCAGGCGCGCAAGATCGCCATCGAGAACAGGAAGCTGCGCCGTCGTGTTGAGCGGGAAAACTTTTTCGGCGGCATCATCGGCCAGAACAGCACCATGATGGCGATT
>DRLW01000162.1 GCA_011375275.1 Bacteroidota bacterium | reverse complement strand
TGCTACTTCGGCTGCTTCCGCCATATCAGTGCGCCCGAAGTGTTGCCACTTCGGCTACATTTTTTCCGTGCCGGTGTCTGAAGGTAGCGGAACTCGCAAGAGTTCCGGCGCTTGGTGTGCCCGAAGTGTTGCCACTTCGGCTGCTTCCGCCATATCAGTGCGCCCGAAGTGTTGCCACTTCGGCTACATTTTTCCTGTGCGGTGTTTGATCCATTGCCGCATTCGGGCAGGCAAAAGGAGAGAGGCTGAAGAAAGGTGGGATTCACCGAGGGATACCAGTCATATTAATATATCATGTTCCACGCGCACAGCGCTGATTGATGCATAAGCCGGAAGAATAATCTGCAACTCCGGTTTAATTTTTGGCAAGCAAGGAGGTTTTGATGCATTTTGAAGGTTCTCATGTCCTGGCAATGCAACGCGAGGAACTGTGGGAAATTTTGATGGACCCGGACATCCTGGCGCGCGTCACACCCGGAATCAAGCGCCTCGAGCTGATCGATGGCACCCGCTATCAGGCTGTTTCCGAGATCAAAATGGGGCCGGTTAATGGGGCGTTCAAGGGGAATCTCGAAATTCTCGATCAAAATCAACCTGAATCCTTTTCATTGAAAATAAAAATGAACAGCCGTATCGGCAATGTTTCGGCATTGGGGCATATCAACCTGAAGGCTCTTAACCCGCACGGCACGGAGATTTCCTTTGCCGGTGATGCCAAGTTGAGCGGCACTCTTGCCCGGACAGGGCAGCGCGTTTTGACCGGCGTGGCCAACTCCATGACCAAACAGTTTTTCAAGGCTTTGGAAAAAGAGATCGCCGGCCCGGGAGAAGATCGCAAAAAGGGTCTGTTCGCCCGCTTTCGCAAGAAGGATAAAACCGATCCTGACGGGAGCTGATTTTCAGGCTGCATTCAGAGGCACAGCCGGGATCGCACGCATGATGGTTTGGGCCCGGCTTGAAACTGCGACACACTGAGCTCTATTGTGTGATAACACTCTCCAGCAGCGCTATGGCAGGATGAAAGATAAAAAATTCCCTGCTTTCCTGCGTGCGGGCTGGAGACCGCTACATTTCCAACCCCCTATCACTTTCAAGTTAAGGAGGATCCTGATGGGCATTCCAATCACGGTTCAGGTCAATGGCGTTTCTCACAGCCATGAAGTTGAACCTCGCCTGCTGCTGGCGCACTATCTCCGCGATGTGCTGCGCCTGACCGGAACTCACATCGGCTGTGACACCAGCAGTTGCGGGGCCTGCACCATTCTCGTCGATGGCAAAGCAGTGAAGTCCTGCACCATGCTGGCGGTTCAGGCCGATGGAGCAGAGATCACCACCATCGAAGGCCTGGCGAGTAACGGCGAGTTACACCCCCTGCAAAAGAGTTTTAATGAAGAACACGGCCTGCAGTGCGGATTTTGTACGCCCGGGATGATCATGACGGCGACCGATTTGCTGGCCAACAATCCCAGCCCATCCGAGCAGGAAATCCGGCACGCTCTCGAAGGTAACTACTGCAGGTGCACCGGATACCACAATATCGTCAAGGCTATTCAGAACGCAGCAAATACTCAAGGTTAGGAGGGCATGATGGGAAAATTTATCGGTCAATCTATAAAAAGGGTGGAGGACAAACGTTTTACCACCGGACACGGGCGTTACACCGATGATATTGTGCTGCCGAACATGACGTATGCGCAGATCATCCGCAGCCCCTATGCCCATGCGCGCATCAACAGCGTCGATACCAAAGCCGCGGCAGCGCATCCGGGCGTGGTAGCCATTTTTACCGGAAAAGATATTGCAGAAGCAGGCATCAACGGCGTGCCCTGCGGCTGGCAGGTGGATTTCAAAAACGGCGACACGATGAAAGAACCGCCGCACCCGCTGCTGGTTGCGGATAAAGTCCGCCATGTCGGTGATGCCGTCGCTATCGTCATCGCGGAAACCCGCGAAGCAGCAAAAGACGCCGCCGAGCTCGTCGAAGTGGACTACGAAGAGCTGCCCGCAGTGACAGACCCGTACAAGGCTGTTCAGGATGGTGCTCCGCTCGTGCACGATGAGGCGCCCAAGAATATGGCCTTTGACTGGGAGCTCGGTGACAAAGAAAAAACCGACGCCGCGATGGCGAGTGCTCACCACATCACCACTCTCGAGTTCGTCAACCAGCGCCTGGTGCCCAATGCCATCGAGCCGCGCAGCGCCATCGGCGACTATGATGCCACCAATGACAAATATACCCTGTACACCACCTCGCAGAACCCTCACCTGACCCGCTTGCTCATGTGTGCCTTTGTTCTCGGTCTGCCGGAACACAAAGTCCGCGTCGTTGCTCCGGATGTCGGCGGCGGTTTTGGCAGTAAGATTTTTCACTATATCGAAGAAGCGCTGGTCACGTGGTGCTCGCAAAAGATCGGCCGGCCGGTGAAGTGGACTGCTGAGCGCAGCGAAAGCTTCATGACCGACGCCCATGGCCGTGACCACGTCACCAAAGCCGAGATGGGCTTTGATAAAGACGGCAAGATCGTCGGGCTGCGCATCAATACCTGGGCGAATCTCGGCGCTTATCTCTCCACATTTTCGACTTGTGTACCGACCTGGCTGCATGGCACGCTGTTGCAGGGGCTGTACACCACGCCGGCGATTCACATCGATCTGGTGGCGGCATTCACGCATACCACGCCGGTGGATGCCTACCGTGGCGCCGGACGTCCCGAAGCGACTTATCTGCTCGAGCGCCTGGTGGAAACCGGTGCGCGCGAGCTCGGCATGGACCCGGCGGAACTGCGTCTCAAAAATTTCATCCCGCCCTTTGATGGCGTCAATCAGCCGGGCTATCAGACCCAGGTTGCGCTGCAGTACGACAGCGGCAACTACGAGCAGGTGCTGAAAAAAGCGCTGGAGATCGTCGATTACGATAATTTCCGC
Source organism: Bacteroidota bacterium (assembly GCA_011375275.1). Taxonomy (GTDB): domain Bacteria; phylum Zhuqueibacterota; class Zhuqueibacteria; order Zhuqueibacterales; family Geothermadaptataceae; genus Geothermadaptatus. The sequence continues at coordinate 1,636 of DRLW01000162.1, read as the reverse complement.
AAGGAACAGGCTGAAGCGCGCAAGCAGGGTAAACTGCTCGGCATCGGTATTTCCACCTACATCGAGGCCTGCGGGATCGCGCCTTCGGCAGTGGTCGGCGCTCTCGGTGCCCGTGCCGGTTTGTATGAATCAGCGCAGGTGCGCATCCAGCCGACCGGCAAGGTCAGTGTATATACCGGCTCGCACTCTCACGGCCAGGGGCATGAAACCACGTTTGCCCAGGTCGTCGCTGACAAGCTCGGCATCGCTCTCGAAGATGTCGAAATCGTGCACGGCGATTCCGAAGCTGTGGCTTTTGGAATGGGAACCTATGGCTCGCGCAGTCTGGCTGTCGGTGGCTCGGCGATCGTCAAAAGTCTCGATAAGGTGATCGAAAAAGGCGCGAAGATCGCAGCGCACAAGCTCGAAGCCGCGGTCGATGATCTCGAGTTCGCCAACGGCGCCTGGACGGTCAAGGGTACGGATAAATCCATCGCTTTTGGAGATATCGCCCTGACAGCCTATGTGCCGCATGACTACCCCGAAGGTCTGGAACCGGGGCTGGATTTTTCCAGCTTCTACGATCCGGCCAACTTCACCTATCCCTTTGGCGCACACATCGCGGTCGTCGAGGTGGATAAGGAGACCGGCAAGGTCACGCTGAAACGTTTCGTCGCGGTCGATGATGTCGGTAATGTCATCAATCCGATGATCGTCGAAGGGCAGATTCACGGCGGGCTGGCCCAGGGCATCGGCCAGGCGTTGTTCGAAGAAGCCATCTATGACGAAGACGGGCAGCTTGTCAACGGGACGTACATGGATTACACCATGCCGCGCGCCGATGATCTGCCCAACTTTGAAACCGACCGCACGGTTACACCCTGCCCGCACAACCCGCTCGGTGTCAAGGGCGCCGGCGAGGCAGGCACCATCGGCTCGACCCCGGCCGTGGTCAATGCTGTGATCGACGCATTGTCGGAGTATGGCGTGAAAGATATCCGCATGCCGCTGACGCCGCAGCGCGTCTGGCAGGCGATGCAAAACGGAAAACAATCCTGAACTTCGGAGGTAGAGATATGATTCCAGCATCATTTAATTATCACAGAGCCTCTTCGGTGAACGAAGCTCTGGATTTGCTGAAGCAGTATGGCGATGATGCCAGGCTGCTCGCCGGCGGGCACAGCTTGCTGCCGGCCATGAAGCTGCGCATGAACGCTCCAGCCAATCTCATCGATATCGGCCGCATTGCCGAGCTGAACAGTATCCGCGTTGAAAACGGCACCTTGCATATCGGCGCCGGAGCGACGCACAGCGCCATCGCCGCCTCTCCGGATGTTCAGGGGCATGCAGCCGTGCTGGCCGATACGGCCGGCATGATCGGCGATGTACAGGTGCGCAATAAGGGTACGATCGGCGGCAGTCTGGCGCACGCAGACCCGGCTGCGGACTACCCGGCCGTGCTGCTCATTCTCGATGCCAGCATCAACGTCATCGGGCCCAATGGCACGCGTTCGATCGCTGCCGGCGATTTTTTTCAGGACCTGTACGTCACGGCGCTGGAAGAGAACGAGATCATCACCGGCGTTGAAATTCCGGCTATGCCGCAGGGGGCCGGCGCGGTCTATCTCAAATTCGCCCAGCCAGCCTCGCGCTTTGC
>DRLW01000161.1 GCA_011375275.1 Bacteroidota bacterium | reverse complement strand
GAAGCTTCGGATTTATCCAGGCCTTCGACCAGGTCATCGATGCCGTTGCCACTGGTTGAGCGCGAGCCGCGAACCTTGCCGCGGCCGATTTTGGAGCCGGCATCAGCGCGTTTCAGCCCGGAAACACCGGCAAGCGCATCATCGAGATTGGTATTCGGCACGCCTTTGCTGAGCACATCTTCGACCTCAGCCCCACGGGCCGAAGAGCCGGAGCTGGAGAGCAGGCCGAGCAAGCCCTGGTTGCTGGCAGCCTTCTTGATCTGCTCGCGTGTGCGCTTTCGGCTTGTGCTAGCCTGTGCGCGTCTTTTCTTGCGAGCGTCGGCGCTGCTCTTCACCCGCGTGCGGGGTTTCGTGCTTTTCGCGCTCGCCTTTGGTTTTGCCTTTGGCTGTTTTTTCTCCGGCTGATCTTTCGGCGCCACATCTTCAGCTTGAGTGAAGATCGGCTTTTCTTCCTTCTCCTGCTGCTCTAAAACAAGGCTGGCAAAACGCTCCTGAATAGCTGCGATCTCTTTTTCAGTCACCCGGGTATCCGGAGGATTCATCGCAAAATAGGTGATGAGGATGACATGAAAGAATAAAGACAAGAGCAAAATGGAAAGGAATCTCTTGTCCAGCGACTCCGTCAAAGAGCGTTCGAACTCTTTCGGAAAAGCTCGCGGAATGGCAGCCTCGGGCTTGTTCCCGGAATCAAACGATAACTCTTGTGTATCACGCTGTGAAGGCATGAGGGTTCACCTGTGTATATAATCGATCCTGTGCCGCTATGGGTAAATCCTGTGATTGTAAAATCGGCACGGCTATTCTTTTCTATAGACAACCAGCCTCATGTTGGGATAGTCCGAAGCGCCGCATGTTCGCATCACTTTTACCAGGTCGGTATAGTTGAGGTCCTTATCACCCTGGATGGTTATCTTCCCTGAAAATTTGACGCCATATTCTGTTTCGATCTTCTTTGCCTGCGTGGCGTAATACCGCAACTTTTCGAACAGGGGGGTGATGATGCCGTTTGCAATGGTTTTCGGATCGTTCTCACGTACCTGTTCCATATCGGCAACGGGCTCATCATTCACCAGAATCAAATTCTTGGAAACAACCAGATCGAGCCCCACTTCCGGATGCTGCTGAATCGTTGAGGTGGGTAACTCGAGATATCGTGATGGAGAAATCAACTGGCCTTCGGTCGAGTAGGTCTTGAGCAGAAAGAGCAGGATGATGGTAAACATGTCCATCATCGAATTCAGATTCAGCTTGGCCTCTCCCGGGTTGGTGTCATGTTTTTTAATACGTGACGGAATAAAAGCCATGGTGTCTCCTGAGTTTCAAAAAATACTGCTTGGATTATTTTCCCGTTCCATCGATGAATCAACACGATGCACAATGATATCAGGATATCGGGAAATTTCTGCCGGAGCGGATGGTCCCCAGTCCGGTTGATCAAGGTTTAGCTATGACAGATGAGTTCCAATTTCGTGAATTCTTCTGTCGATAGTGCTCCCGGCCGGATCAGATGATGCCGGCGCTCAACGCGACCTGCGGGAAGAGTACGAACAACTGCCCGTCAACCCTCACCGAACGTGCGGCATCCATGGTGCTGACCAGAGTCTGGTAGTGCACACCCGGTTCCGCCTGGATGGTAATCGCTTCGATGTCGGGGAATTTGCCTTCTGCCTTTCTCTTTACATCGAGCAGCATGCGCGACAGTTTTTCGAAATCATAACTGCCGTCCGCCATCAAAGGCACGGACGGGCCCTTGCCGTCACCGGGGCGAAGAACAGCGATAGCACTGGAGATATAGAACCCCTTATCGGTGATCGACACCGTCAAGTCCAGAGTCCTGGTTTTCTCCTGCGGGCGCTGCTGTTCCACCTGTGCCGGCCCGGCCGCCGGGGGCAGATTGAGCTCGATGACACCGATTTTGATATACTCTGCAGAGGTCAGCAACAGAGGAATCAATACAACCATGAGATTCATGATCGGAGTCAGGTTTGGCTCGGCCTCGCCCTCTTCGTGGGTTCTGCGGAAAGATGGTCTGTATGCCATGGTTCCTCAACGATCTTTCGTTACTGGTTCCCGGTGATCAGGTTGATCAATTTCACCGTATGTTCATCGATTTCATCGATAATTTTGATAGTCTTGTTGTGAAGATATGTGTACACCAGGATGGAAGGGATGGCGATCATCAGTCCCATGAGTGTGGTATTCATAGCAGTACTGATACCTGCTGCCAGCATCCTGGCCTTTTCCGCTGCATCGATTCCGGGTGCTGAAACCGATTTGAACGCCAGAATCAGACCCCAAATCGTTCCCATAAGCCCGATCAGCGTGGAGACGTTGGCGATCATCGCCAGAAAACCCGTCCGCTCCTGCAGCTTGGGAATGACCTCGAGGGTGCCCTCATCGACCGAGTTCTGAATCGAACGAAAATCGACATCGTCGCTCTCGGCAACCTTTCTCAGGCCGGCGGCGACGACCTGTGGCAACGCCTTGGTCGGCGCTGCATCACAAAGCGCGAGGGCGTCCTTGTACTCTCCCGCTTTGACGTGCTTGCGGATCGCAGCCATGAATTTCGGCGCGTTGATGTTTGATCTCACGATGATATAGTACGTACGCTCAATCGCGATGGCAACAGCAACAGCAGCCGTAATCGCGAGCGCAATCATATACCAAAAACCACCCGCGCTTGGTGAGAATCCTGCAATTAACTCATTCATGCACAACCTCCATTTGTACGTGTTGTAACGATAAAAGAATTGTTTTTGACTGTGAAATTATCAGACAACGGGGTGATAGAACATCCTGTTTTGCCTGAGATCAGATAGTGTCCCGACATCCTTAACACGAAGCGTCTGTATAAATCGGGTTGGGTTATTTCGACTTTTTTTTGCGTAACAGTTGGAAAAGCTGATCCAGCTTTTTGGGTGAATCAAGAGCTTCATCGTACAAAAGAAAATTCTTCGGAATCTCCTTGAGCTCGTGTTCAAAAGAACGGTCGATAAAAGCCACATCCTCCACATTCGGCTTCACACGGCTGGGGATGATATCGACGTTTGGCTTTTCGATAATCGCTTCGATGTTGATCTCGCCAAGTACGAGCTCCCCACCGCTGATGCCCGTAGTATCCTGGGATGAAGCTGCCGGTGCTGTGAGAGTATCTGCGGCAGCAGCCCGTGCAGAGGGAGCCTGCGAACCACCATTCTGCTGGGACGAACTCTGCCCGGAAGCCGGCGCAGCCACCAGCGCAAGACCGAAAATCAGAGTACATGTTTTCATTTTCATCCTCCTGCTAATATCGTCAGCCAATCAGTTCTCAATGAGTATTCCTTTATCAAACAGGAGATTTTCTTTCTTCTTTTCCCGTTGGGCACGCAGCTCTTTCTGGCGCTCATCCCAACCCGGCAGGTTCTTGAGGAAAACCACCCCATCGATGCCCTTCCCGCTTCCGTCTGTATCATCGACAACCAGAGCCAGGATATTCTGGCCTGAGACGAGAAAATCCGAGAACTCATGCACCTGAGACGGCTGCCCTTCCTGCTGCTGTGAGGCACTGATGAGTTCACCGTTGACGTAAAATCTATACGTATCATCAGCGAAGAGTTGAATCTGCCCTGACACCGGCAAGCCGGCCAGGTTTACGATCCGGCGGAAATAAACCCGGGAAATGGTTTCGTTACCGGAAACAGCAACCGTGCTGTCTGGCTTTTCTTCGGCCGCAGCAACAACAGCAAGACTGTCTCCCGGCGCCCCGGCAGAGTCCTGAACCGCCGCCACTGCCACGCTGTCCGCAGCCGGATTGACGTGCATACTATCTGCAGCCACCGAATCCGGTGCCTCCATCTGCGTTACAGCCACACCGGGCTTCAGCCAAATCCGAAAAGCCCCGTAGGTGCTGAACTGGGCTGAGCTGTCGAGTATCGAAGCAGCCTGCCAGCCATCGTCAGCATAAGCAACCTGCTGCCAGCCATCCTGAGCAACGGGGGAGGCCAACCAGCTCGTATCCGTACCGACATGGTGGGAGGAAACTTCCAGATCGAGTATGCCGGCATATTGTTCCGGGTCGCTGCGCACAATCGCCAGGACGATCTTTTCCGTGTACTGATTCTGGAGATTGAGACTTCTCGCGACTTCATACCCGGTTCCGAGTATCTCGCGGGTAATGTCGCTCAGGCTGAAATAATTATCCTCCAGCGAAAACAGGCCATCTTCATAGCGCGGGTCTTCCGTTGTTTTGAACAACGACTCATACGCCCTCTTCTGCTCTGCTGCGACAGAACCGAGAGAGTCCGCATACATGGCGAAATTGTAAACGAATTCGAGAAAGCCATCTTCCACTTTGAGCAGCTCATAGTTGGCGATGTTCTGCTTCAAAGCACGTTTGATCGTCTGTTCGTAAGCCGTAACCGTTGCCTTGCCGAATGCATTGCCAAAATCGATAAAATTTGCCATCTCGTCGGCAAGGCTGAGAGCAACGACGTCATCATCCGGAAGTGTGCTGACAAAATCCGCATACTTGGCTGCAAAACTCTGCAATGACTCCCAGGCCAGCCTGGCGTACTCGTTGGGTATAAGCGCACTGGTGGCCACGACTTTGTTTTTGGAAAAATCGACCCACTTGTTCTGTAACCCGAGCTGCTCCGACTCGGTGATATTGCGAATATGCGCCTGAACAATTTCAGCGATCATCGGACGGATAAACTTGCCGATGAGCTGGTTGCGATACTCGAGCTCGGTGATTTTATCCATTCCCTCCGGCACCGGCGCGCTGAGCAGCTTTTTGACCGAAGCAAAATTTATCTCGGCGATATCATAGATATTCTCGGAAATTTTCACTTTCGACCGCTCGATCCAGCGCTCGGCGACCTGCAAAGTGGTGTCTGCAACCGTGATTTTCTGCCCCTGCCCGGGAGCAGATGTGGTATCTTGCGGCTCTGGTTTCTGCAGAAAAGATTCCGCATACTGGCGGGATACGCGCGTCAGCACATCGAGGCTGTTCTTGTAGGCCTCAACCGCTCGCTCGTACAGGTCAGCCGCAGCCTGGTTGATCTCCTTCTGCGCGACGATGCGGCGCGCCTCATCTGCAGCAACGATGTCCTGCTCTGCCCAGGTTTCGGCAAAATCTTCATACGCATAACCGATTTTCCACGTCGATTCGTAAAGCCGTATGGTGCCATACGCAGCCACACGCGTGTAACTGTCCACGATATCGAGCAGCAAATCTCGCTTGCGCTTTTTAGAGGCAACCAGCCTGTCTTTCGGAAGGCGGAATTCAATCTGTTCGAATTCCTTCAGCTTCAGCTCGGTGAGACGAAACAGCGCTTCGGCAGCGAAGTAATCGTTGGCATCCTTTTGTTCCTTGCGGAACTGATCGCTTTTGGCAATCCCCTTCTCATACTCTGCCCGCGCGGCTGCGAGATCTCCCTGCTTTTCAAAATAGCGACCCCGCCGGAAATATGTCTCGACCACACGTGGAGAATCCGGAAATTTTTCAGCATACTTGCCGTAAATCTCATTGGCCTTGTCAAACTGATCGAGTTTGAGATGGTAGTTGGCAATATCATAATACAGGTCGTCTGCGTCTTCAGAGTCCGGATAGCGGTTGACAAACTTCTGGTTGACGCGGATTGCTCGTTCCCAGTCTTCCGCCTTGACATAGAAAAAAGAGGCATTATACAGGTGTGCCTCGCCTTTCAGGGAGTCCGGGTCTTCTTCTGCCAGGCGCTCAAAAACGAGTGCAGCATTCTTGTATTCCTTCAGCTCGCCATAGTCCAGCGCCATGTTGTTCATCGCACTGATGTAATAATCTGAATCCTTGTGATACTGCAGGATGAGATCATACGTCTCTACAGCCCGGCTGTACTCCCGTGCCTTGTCATATTCGAGCCCGGAGTTGAACAGGGCCAGGTCTGCAAACTTTGCATTGGGGACTTCAAGAGCCACACGGCGGTACTCTTCGGCAGCTTTGAAATGCTGTGCAGAGTCTGCCAGAGATTCGGCTTGCAGAAAAATCGACTCGGCCAGCCTTTTCGTCGCCTTGGCAGCATATTCAGGCCTGTCGGTTTTCGTGCGGATTCTTTTGGCCACGATCTCGACACTCTTGTAATCCAGGCGTCCGAAATAGCTTTCCATCACCAAAACTTCGGCGTTACCGGCGCTCGGATCATCGGGGAAATGCTTGAGCAGAGTCTTAAAATACTTCAGCGCGTTACGGAAATCATTGCGGTTATAATAAATCGATCCTGCCTGGCTGAGGCGCGCTGCCGTTCCCTCTTCAAAAGGAAAAAGCTTGATGTAATTATCGATCGCCTGCACCAGTTTTTTCTCCCCCTCAGTAAGCGGCTGCGGTTCGAGGCGGAGGTTTTTACGGAGCTGGACGCTGTCTTCCTGCGCCTGTTCGCGCATCTCCCCAATGGTCAGCGGCAGGGTCTCATCCCCGCGAGAGGCCGTGTCTGCGTTGACAAAATCCTGGGCCAGAGCGATGGCGTTGCGGGCGGCTTCTTTCTGAAAACGCGTATTCCAGTAGAGATTGCTGATCTTGATATACTCATCAAAAGCGGATGAGGCCATTTTCAGGCGGGAATCGAGAGTCAGGGCCATATTCCAGTGAATACGGGCGGCATTACTGTCTTCCTGAAAAACCTTTAAATACTCCCGGCTGTCATCGACGGCCTGAGCGTACAGGCTCTCATTATCCTGCTCACTGGCTGACTCCAGCAGCAGATTGATATTGGCCCGCAATGCATGCTCGGAGAGCTGAGCTGCGCGCGCACGCGCTTCTTTATCTTCAACTTTCTGCCACCATTCAGTGCCCTCGTGATAGTTTGCGAACAGTTTCTTGCGCATAAAGTAGGTATTAGCATCATCATCGAGCAGGCGATAGGCCTCAGCGATTCGGGCCTGAATCATCGGTGCGTCCTTGTGAAAAGGATACATCTTCAGCAAAACATTGAATGAGCTGATCGCGTGTTCGTACTCCTCTTTCACATCCATGTACGAATCGCCGATTTTTTTCAGGATATCAAAGCCATACTCGCGGCCACCGATCTTCTCGAGATAACGTGCTGCCCCATCGATGCCGGTATAGTCCAAAAAGCTGATACCGATATACTCGATCGACTCATCCGCAAGGCTGGGATTGGTCATCTTGTTATCCGGATCATACTCTTTCGCAGCAGTGATATCGTCGGCGAGGAGGGTAAAATAGGAAATCGCCCGCGGGTAATCGTTGATGCGATAATAACTCCAGCCCAGTCTGTAGAGCGCTTCATCATAGCGCGGCGTATCTTTATACTTTAAAACTTTATTATATATCTCGATAGCCGTCTCGATCTGATTGACCGGTGGGTTGAAATAGTACTCCGCCTGGCGCATGAGGACTTCGGGGACGTACCGGCTGTCTGGAAACTCCTCGAGGAATGTTTCATAAAGCTCCTGCGCTGCGGTAATGTCGCCCTGGCTTTCGGTGATAAAAGCGATATTATAATGGGCATCGTCCACCAGCCTGCTCTGGGGGAAATTGTCGATAATGCTGCGATAAAGGGCGAGACTGCGCGAAAAATCCTTTTTCGGTTCCTGCGGGAGTTCGGTAAGACGGCCGGCATCGTATTCATCGAGCTGTTCGCCGTAACGTTCCTGGGCGAGCAGATAGTCTTCCTCTGCTTTATCGTAATACAACTCAGCAAGGCGAAAAATCACCTTATCGAGCACGTGGCTTTCAGGATGACTGCGGACGAATGCTTCGAGGTCACTGATGCCCTTGTCCCGCAGTAACGAACGTTCCTGCTCCAGGCGCTCGCGCTCGTCCTCATAAAACGCTTTATAGCTCAGAATCTCATCGACACTATACGAGCGCAGCAACGAATCTCCGAGCGCATTAACCTGTGAAATGGTCATGCCGTCCTGCACGGGTTCGCCGTTTTGCGCCGGCAAGGCCTGACTGCCGAGCACGAATAAACATGCGACGATGCTTTTGGTCACGTAATCCTTCATTCTTTCCGGTTCGGTTTCATCCGTCTCGGAGATCATCCCTGAGGTTTTTCAGTTTCCGAAACAGTCGTATCAAAGTAATATTTATTGAAAATTTTCTCGTGTTCCAATTTCTGCAATTTCAGCTGCTCGTCTTCCAGCTTTTCCCGGATGCGGTCTATCTCATTATCAAAGCGTGACAGACGCTCCTCCAGCACCGACCTGCGGGCACTCATGAGCGACTCGATAGCGCTGATATGGTCGGAATAATCAGAAATTTTTCGCTCCCGCTTTTTCAGTTCCTGAATGGTGATATCGCTCAATCCGAAACCTGAAAAATCCGCCCAATGATCGAAATCCGTATTGATCTCTTCGATCTCATATGTGCTCAGCCAGGTCTGAAATTTGTCGATCCGATCCTGCAGATCGTCGAGGTCTTCCTTGAGCGCTACAAAATCGATCTTCTTCGAGGTGGTTTTGCCTGCTTCCAGCAGTTTTTCTGCCTGCTCCAGAGCCGTAACGATACGGCGTTTCTCGACCTGCATTTCACGCAGGATATTTTTGACAATTTCTGCCCGATATTTTGTCGCACTCTCGCGCGTTGCCAGTGGGAAATCGAGAAAGTAATTGACGTGTTTGAGCTTTTTGTCACTCTGGTAAGCAGCCAGAGCCTTGACCAGTCGTTCCCGCCGTTTCGAGGCCGTAGCAAGGACGTCATATTTTTCGTACCGTTTGGCTGTCTCAATGATATCATCCAGCTCTTTGATCTGGCGATAAATTTCCTTGCGCTCAGAGTCAAAATCCTGCAGCATGGTGCTGCCGACCGCACCTGTGCGGCCGAGGTTGAGCAAACGCTGCTGTGCCTGCATTTTAATTTCAGCGATGATCTGGTAGAGCGGTGAATCCTGATTCTCGAGAGTTTGCTCTTCCATGCGTTCCAGCTCATCGATCTGCTTGAGTAACTTGGCGCGCTCGCTGTTGTACTTGTTTGCCAGTTCGAGAACACCGCGCGCATTGGTCACATAGCGCAGCTCCTGCAAAGCATCCTCCGGCTGGTTCAGCAGTCTCTTGCAGTGAGCAGATAAAACCAGCGCCTCGTACGTGTAGTTGCTGGAAAGATAGTTCTGAAACAGATTCTGGACATTATTGATGGTATCCTCGTATTCACCGCTCTTCATCTGAGCCCAGGCCATACCGATCAGGACTTCATCGCGGTTATCCACTCCGCGGCTGACTTTATTGAAGTACTCGTAAGCAGTCTCGTACTTTCCGCGCTCATACTGGATAAAACCGAGGCGTAGTAACGCGTTGTTTTTAATCAACGATATCTCGGCCTGCGACCAGGGCATATTGTTGGCATTGACCAGTTGCAGAAAGGTTTTGCTCGCAAGCTGATACGCCTTGCGATTGGCCAGAGCAATGCCCTTGAGATACAAACCCGGATAGTAGTACTTGGAGTTAGTGCTGATTCGCGAAAGATAGTTCTCGGCATCGCGTATCTTTTTCAGTTGCAGGCTATAGTAACCTGCGAGATAGTAAATTCGGTTTTTTACCTGCTCCGGAACCTTATCGATGAACTTCTCGACTTCAGCCAGACGCTTGAAAAACATCGTTCGCTTGTTCAGGGTCTGAGCGATGGTCAGCAGGCGCAAATACGCATCCGTCTTGTACTGTGTTGAAGGATATTTTTCCAGCAGCTCGGAATAGCTCTTAAACGCCTGCTCATATTGCAGGCGGGCATACTGAGACTCTGCTTTGAAAAAATAAACCGCCTCAAAATTGGAAAAATACGGGCTGTAGTCACGAATCAGAATATCAAACTGTCGTTCAGCGACTTCATACTTTCGATTGGCGTAGTTGAGCATGGCATCGCTGACGTCGCGTTCCAGCATACGAGCCCGCTGGCGGTCATTACCGTGTTCGATCAGGGCTTTTTTCATCACCAGATACTCGGCAAACTTGGCCTCGTATTTCGCCAGCCTTGCGCTGCGCCACTGCTTATAGCGTTCGCTGAGCGTTATCCCGGCAGGCCGGGTCTTCATGCCAAAAAGCTCGAGAATCCGGGCATCAACATTGGACATGATGTTGCGTTTAACCAGCTCAACCTCGGTGATGTATTCCGGGTCTTTTTCAAGGGCTTTTTTCTGCAGCTCATTGAGCTCGGTGAGCAAAGTAACCATTTGCTGAGCTTCTTCGATGTAGGTCTCCGTCAGCTTCGAATCGACGGAATCGCTCTGTGCATTTTTCTCATCATCGATAAAACGGGAAATCATCCGTTTCTGCTCAGCAATCTTATTGATCAGCTCGGTATTGTTCGTGCGCTTTGCCTCGCGTTCAATTTTGTCCAGCTTGTGATAAAAGCCCAGCAGCGAATCGATCTCAACATTGTATTCCTGAATCATATCCGCAGCGTAGCGTGTGGTCGCAGGCAGCAATCGGTGCAAACCCCGATTGTCTATCAAGGTGACGAGCGAGTCCCGGATCGCGGCAAACTGTTCTGCCATGCCATAACGGCTCTGCCTGTCCATGGCCTTTTCGAGGTTGCGCACTTCTTCGATGATATTGAGGACAGCGTCGAGTTCGCGGGAGTATTCAGAAATCATGGATTCGAGATCATGGTACAAAGCTGAAAAATTCGCGTCATCCCGCTGAATTCCGGCAATATCCCGCTTTTTGACTTCGAGAAAAATGTTCTGGATCATCTGCAGCAGAACGGTTTCCCGCGCTGCCATCTCCGAAAGATAGTTTTTGGTTTTCTGGTCGAGATAAAACCGCAAACGTTCTTCGTAGCCAACCTTGAGAACATCGTTCTGTTCAGTCAGGATTTGTCCATGCAAATGAGGAGTGTTCAGCAACACGCAGATAAGAATAAAAAACTTGCTTACCAGTGGCGTGAGGATACGCTGAACTCTCCCTAGTTCTCTGCGCATATAATCCCTCTATTATAGGTAGGAAATCGGCAAGAAATGTCTCGCTTCAGAAGTTATCTGCTAAACCCGGGTGCTCCACCTCGTAACCTGAGATACCATTAGTCAATCGTCGATGTGCCCGAAAAGCTTTAATCTATACATGCATCCGGAAAAATTCGCGAATTTACCCGAAAAAAAATCGCAACACCCGAATTGTGCAGATTGAAATTTGAATACGTCTGTCATCCCGAGCTTTCGGCGCGATGTACCCGACATGCAACGCAGGAAATCGCGTCTTTGGGCATCAGATGTGTGCTACGCTGTGGCTCTGATAACGGCACGAAGCATTTTCCCTGTAGCATATCATACTATACAGACAGGCTGGACGGGTCACGGAAAAAAAACATCCTGAACTCAGGTTCAGGAAGGCGAGACAGTTTGCAGCAATTGTGTCCTTTCAATTGCGCAACATGGGCATAATGAAGCGAGAAAATTGCAAATATACTAATGAAGATTTATTAACCCGTTCTGTCGCCGGGTGATCATGAGAACGATATGTAGTTGCAGTTATGGAGGAATGCAGAAACGGTGTGACGATCTCCCTGAAAAGATGAAACGGTTGTATGCACGATTTATCGTGTCTGCACGTCAGCAATTTTACCGGGTGCCCCGGCAAGAGGCGATTCTCTGGGTTCTTCAGGGCAGGCAACGCAATAAGGCGGGGCCATCAGGTGGAAGGAGGCGGGGCGGCTCAGCGCCTCGAAGCGACTTTGAGCCGGTTCAAGGCGCGGGCCAGTGCCATACGGGCACGGTCGAGGTCGATATCCTCGGATTTGCGGGCCAGTCGTTGCTCGGCGCGCTCCCTGGCGCGAGTAGCGCGCTCGATATCGATCTTGTCTGCTGACTCGGCAGCTTCAGCAAGTATGGTTATTTTGTCGGGAAGAATTTCAGCAAAACCACCGCTGGTGGCATAGAGATAATCTTTGTTATCCACCTTCAGCTTCATTTCGCCGATGCTGAGTTGCATCATCATCGGAGCGTGCCCGGGTAGAACGCCGAAGTAGCCCTCGTGCCCGGGCGCCATGATCCCGTCTATTTCACCGCTGAATACCTTTTCAAAAGGTGTGATGACATCCAAATGCAGCTTTTTTGCAGCCATGGTTTCCGTTATTCCTGCGTTATCATCGGTTTATGCATTCATTTTCTTAGCGCGTTCGATGGCTTCATCGATCGTGCCTACCATATAAAAAGCCTGCTCTGGCAAATCATCATACTCACCTTCCACAATACCCTTGAAACCACGGATGGACTCTTCAAGAGGCACGTAGCGGCCGGGAGAGCCGGTAAACTGCTCGGCCACGAAGAATGGCTGAGACAGGAAACGCTGAATTTTCCGCGCCCGCGATACAACCAGCTTATCTTCATCCGAGAGTTCCTCCATACCGAGGATGGCGATGATGTCCTGCAAATCTTTGTACTTCTGCAGAATCTGCTGCACTTCACGAGCGACACGATAATGCTCTTCTCCGACAATCTGCGGATCGAGGATTCGCGAGGTGGAATCCAGGGGGTCAACAGCCGGATAGATCCCGAGTTCTGCAATCTGTCTCGAGAGTACGGTCGTCGCATCCAGGTGGGCAAACGTCGTTGCCGGCGCAGGGTCTGTCAAGTCGTCAGCAGGCACATACACAGCCTGCACCGAGGTGATCGACCCTTTGCTGGTGGAGGTGATGCGTTCCTGCAGTGCACCCATTTCCGTCGCCAGTGTCGGCTGGTAGCCTACGGCCGAGGGCATCCGCCCGAGCAGTGCAGATACCTCCGAGCCAGCCTGGGTAAAACGGAAGATATTATCGATAAAGAGCAGAACATCTTTGCCCTCAGCATCGCGGAAATGCTCTGCCATCGTCAAGGCAGTCAATGCGACACGGGCGCGGGCACCGGGCGGCTCGTTCATCTGCCCGAAGACCAGGCTTGTCTTCTCGAGAACACCGGACTCTTTCATCTCCAGCCAGAGATCGTTGCCTTCACGCGTCCGTTCACCGACACCACCAAAGACCGAATAACCACCGTGCTCAGTCGCGATATTGCGAATCAACTCCATGATCAGCACTGTTTTGCCAACACCTGCGCCGCCAAACAGACCGGTTTTTCCACCTTTGGAGTAAGGCTCAAGCAGGTCGATGACCTTGATACCTGTTTCGAGAATTTCCGTGCTGGTGGAAAGTTCATCAAATTTCGGGGGATCATGATGAATCGGCTTGCGTTCTTTCCCCTGCGGTGCTTCCAGGCCGTCGATGGTCTCACCGATGACATTCCACAGCCGGCCCAGTGTTTCTCCACCGACCGGTACGCTAATCGGGCTGCCGGTATCGACGACCTCCTGGCCGCGCACCAGACCATCGGTACTGTCCATGGCCACGCAGCGCACGACGCGCTCTCCGAGGTGCTGCTGCACTTCGAGAACAAGCCTTTTGCCTTCGCCCATATCGATCTCGAGAGCGTTCAAAATAGCCGGCAGGTTGCCATCCTCGAATGAGACATCCACAACCGCCCCGATTACCTGAGCAACTTTCCCTTTATTATTCATGGAGATGAACCCTTTTCTAATCCTTGTGCTCTTATTTCAGCGCTTCTGCGCCGCCAACAATCTCACTGATTTCTGTCGTAATTGCCGCCTGACGAACTTTGTTGTAATGCAGTGTCAGGCCCTCGATCATTTCCTGTGCATTATCCGTCGCGGATTCCATCGCGACCATACGCGCAGACTCCTCTGCTGCATAGGAATCCAGCAGAGCACGCCACATCTGAATATTCAAATTTTTAGGACACAGCTCTCGCAGCAGCACTTCGGGTTCCGGTTCAAACAGATAATCCGTATCATGCTGCTGCTCATCAGAATGGCCGGCGCTGAGAGGCAGATAAACCATGTTGTGCAGGTCAGCTTTGATCGCTGAAACTGCAGCGGTGAAAACAAGATTGACCTGATCATACTCGCCTTCGAGATACGCCCTCACAACCAGACGCGCGATCTCTTTCGCATGCTCGTAGTTCAGGTCGCGGAAAATGTTGATGTATTTTGCCACAACATCAAAATCGCGACGATGAAAATATTCATATCCCTTACGCCCGACCGCCACGATCTTCACCGTCTTGCCTTCTGCCCGCAGCCGGTCAGCTTCCTGCCTGGCCGTGCGGATGATGTTGGTGTTAAAACTTCCGCACAACCCTCTGTCAGACGTGATGACCACGAGACAGACGCTCTCAACCGTATCCGGCTTTTTCAAATAAGGATTTAAATCACTATCAACGTTTGCAGCGACCCGGGCAAGCACATCACCCAAACTCTCTGCATAGGGCCTGGTCTGGTTGATGCGCTCCTGTGCCTTGCGCAACTTTGCAGCCGCCACCATCTTCATGGCTTTGGTGATCTGCTGCGTCTTCTTGACAGAAGTGATTCGCCGCTTAATGTCTCGTAAGGTTGCCACGTTTTATTTTCCTTCGAACATCTTTATGAATTCGTCACACATTTTGTCCGCTTTGGCACGCAGCTCGTCATCAAAAGCCTGCTTGGTTTTGATGTCCTCGATAATCTCAGGATGGTTGGATTCCACATACGTCAGAAATTCCTTTTCCAGAGATTTAAGTGACGAGACAGGCAGATTGTCGAGATAGCCATTTGTAGCCAGATACAGAACCAGAACCTGCTGTTCAACGGTCAGCGGCTGATACTGTGCCTGCTTGAGAATCTCAACCATGCGCTCACCACGGCGCAACTGCTGCTGTGTTGCTTTGTCCAGGTCAGAGCCGAATTTGGCAAATGCCTCCAAAGCGCGGTACTGAGCCAGGTCCAGGCGCAGGGTTCCGGCGACCTGCTTCATCGCCTTGATCTGCGCGTTACCGCCTACCCGCGATACGGAAATACCGACGTTGATAGCCGGGCGAACGCCTGAATAGAACAGGTCGCTTTCCAGAAAAATCTGGCCGTCGGTAATGGAGATCACGTTGGTTGGAATATAAGCAGAAACGTCGCCTGCCTGGGTTTCGATGATCGGCAGTGCGGTCAGAGAACCGCCACCGAGATCGTCGCTGAGCTTGGCCGCACGTTCCAGCAGGCGGGAGTGCAGGTAAAACACGTCACCCGGATATGCTTCACGGCCCGGAGGACGGCGCAACAGCAGGGAAACCTGGCGGTAGGCCCACGCATGCTTCGACAAATCATCATAGATGATCAGGCAGTGCTTGCCGTTGTCGCGAAAATATTCTCCCATGGCAGCACCCGCATACGGAGCGATGAACTGCATCGGCGCCGGCGAGGCCGAGGGTGCGTTGACGACGATGGTGTAATCCATGGCACCGTTTTCTTCCAGGGTACGTACGACCTGGGCCACACTGGAATTCTTCTGGCCGATCGCCACGTAGATGCAGACCACATCGGTATTTTTCTGATTGATGATCGTGTCGATGGCTACGGCGCTTTTACCCGTCTGCCTGTCGCCGATGATCAATTCCCGCTGGCCACGGCCGATGGGAATCATCGCATCGATCGCCTTCAGACCTGTCTGCAACGGCTCTTTCACCGGCTGGCGCTGGATGACGCCGAGCGCTTTGCGTTCGAGAAGGCCGAATTTATCGGTATTGATCGGGCCTTTGCCGTCGATAGGCTGACCGAGTGAATTGACGACACGACCGAGCATCTCATCGCCTACGGGCACCTGCATGATGCGGCCGGTACGCTTGACGGTGTCGCCTTCTTTGATGTCGGTATCGCTACCGAAAAGAATACAGCCGACGTTGTCTTCTTCCAGGTTGAGCGCCATGCCAAAGACGCCGCCGGGAAACTCGACAAGCTCGCTGTACATCACTTTGTCAAGGCCATAGACGCGGGCAATGCCGTCACCCACCTGGATGACTTCACCCACCTCGCTGACATCGATCTCTTTTTCAAAGCCCTCGATCTGTTTCTTGATTATCGAAGTTATTTCTTCAGGGCGGATTTCCATGCTGAACTATGCCTCCTTAGCATTTCGCAACTTTTGCATGGTTCATTTATCCTGATTTATTCACCAATCTGCGCTTCGCGCAAGGAAAGTCAGGATAACTGAAAAATTCTACTCGGCGAAGTGCTATCTTATAACCTTATATTTAAAATAAAGTTATCTCAAATTTTGCACGATTTGTGAATTTTCCAGGTTTTATCCAAAAATAAAATATATTTCACTCTTCAGCGGCTTCACGAAAAATGCGAAACCGCACCCTTAGCCTGCATAACCAAAAGGAGCTCAGTTCGAGGACAGCAGCGTATTTTTCAGGCGGTCGAGCTGGCTTTTCAGACTGCCATCGAAGACTTTACCCTCGACCTGTACGATTATCCCGCCGAGAATTTCCGGGTCAACACGGTGATCGACCTCGAACTCGGCCTCGAATTTTCTGGCCAGGATCGACTGAATATCAGCCAGATCCTTTTTCGAAACCGCATGTGCCGTTACCGCACTGGCGTGCATCCGGTTATAGTGCCTGTCGCACAGCCGCGTAAATTCTTCGGCAATGTCCGTCAAAATATTCTGACGACCTTTGTGCAGAACCACCATGAGAAAATGGATGATCAGTGGTGAAAAACGATCCTGCAGACCGCTTTTGAGCACAGCAATTTTCTGGTTTGCTCCCTGCTCCGGCGACTGGAGGAAATGACGCAACTCCTCATCGCTCTCCAGCATGGAGTGCAGGGCATTCATCTCACCAGCTACGGCATCGAGAATGTTCTTCTCGGTCGCCAGCTCAAACAGCGCGCGGGCATACCGTCTTGCAAGGCCTACTGATCTCAATTCAAATCTCCCATTTCCTGCAACGATTCGCTGACTATCTTTTCATGATCCTTTTCGGTCAAGGCTTTGCCGATAACTTTCTTCGTCGCAGTGATCGACAGATCAACTGCAAGACGCCGCAGTTCATCGACAGCCTTTTCCCGCTCGAGGGCGATCTCCCGTTTGGCACGATCCAGCAGGTTGTCTGCTTCAGCCCTGGCTTTGGAAACGATGTCTCCTTTGAGCGCCTCGGCCATGTTCTTGCTTCTGGCGATGATTTCCTGGGCCTCTTCGCGCGCCTTGGCGAGCAGTTCTTCCTGTTTGGATATCGCTTCATCCGCTTGTTTCTGTGCGATTTCAGCTTTTTCCAGAGACTCGCGGATTCGCTGCTCCCGCTCATCCAGAACCCGCAAAAGAGGGCCCCACGCCGTCTTGCGCAAAACCAGCAGCAGAACCAGAAACGTGACAACGGTCCAGAACATCAAACCCGTATTTGGAGTCAGAAGCTCCATATGCGTACCTTCGTTACTTAATGGTTAACATGATGCAGACAACGAGGGCGATAATTGCAACACCTTCGATCATAGCTGCGGTCAAAATCATTGCGCCGCGAATATCTCCTGATGCTTCCGGCTGACGTGCAATTCCGTCCATTGCGGCAGAAGCCAGTTTTCCGATACCCAAAGCAGCACCAATTACTGCACCTGCAGCACCAATGCCGGCAGCCAGGTAAGCCAATGCGATAGACTCCATGAAGCCTCCTAAGAATTTAATGGTTCAATTCACATTTGAATCAAAGTGACAGTGTTTTTTATTATTAATGATCCTGATGCAGTGCCATGCTGATGTACACGCTGCTCAAAAGTGTAAAGATGTACGCCTGCAGAAAGGCGACAAAAATCTCCAGAACGCCGACAGCCGCAGCCCCGATGATCGGGAAAGGCGCGACAACATAACTCTTGAAAATAAAGATCAAACCGATGAGAGACAAAATCGTCAGGTGGCCAGCCGTCATGTTGGCGAAAAGTCGCATGGCCAGGGCAAAGTGCTTAGCCAGCAAGCCGAGCACCTCGATCACAAACATCAAAGGGATCAGTACAACCGGAATCCCCGAAGGCACCATACCGGTCCAGAAGCCGATGATGCCATATTTCTTCATCCCGGAAAAGGTGACCGTTCCCAGGGTAATCAAGGTCAGAGTCGCGGTAACACTGATGTCGCTCGTCGCCGAGGCGCCCCCCGGAACCAGACCGAGCAGGTTATTGGTCACGATAAAGAAAAAAACCGTCAGGATGTAAGACTCATACCGCTTGCCATCTTTGCCGAGATAGTTGTTGATGATATCTTCGCGCAAAAACACGACGATTGCCTCCAGGGCATTGCCCAGGCCGGAGG
>DRLW01000160.1 GCA_011375275.1 Bacteroidota bacterium | reverse complement strand
GCCGAATGACACGACAAAGTGCGCGCCCCAAACAACCCGAATATCAAATTAATCAAACTTCTTCCCCATCGCCTGCTGCACGATTCGCAGGATAAAAAGCGGATTATACACCAGGTAACGCGTGGCCAGACGCCGGGGCTCCTGCAGCAGCCGGTAAAGCCACTCCAGCCCGTTTTTCTGCCAGACCTTCGGCGCCTGTTTTTTGGTACCGGCGTAATAATCAAATGCCGCACCGACAGCGGCGAGCACCGGCACTTCGAGGCGCGGGCGCATGCGCGCCATCCACTTTTCCTGCTTCGGGCTGCCGATGCCGATCCACAACACATCTGCGCCGGAGGCATTGATCTCTGCGATGACCTGCTTTTCTTCCGCCGGCGTCAGTGGCCGGAACGGCGGCGATATCATGCCGGCGATATCGATACCCGGATACCGTTTGAGCAGATTGCGACGCAGGCCTTCGAGCACTGTCTCGGTGCTGCCATAAAAAAAATGCCGGAATTCGCCGTTGCGCGATTCCTGGCAAAACAAGCCGAATAAATCCGGGCCGTAAACGCGATCGTGTATCGGCGTATCCGTGCAGCGCGACAGCCAGACCAGCGGCATGCCGTCGGGGACGGACAGCGTAAAACGGCTGAGATCGAGCAGCAGCTCGCGGTCTTCGCGCGCGCGCATGATCGTGTACACGTTGGTAAAGCCGATGGTGATTTTTTCGCGCCTGCGAATGGCCCTCTTCATCCTGGTGATGACCTGTTCGTAGTCGATGAGATCGACGCGGGCGCCGAGGATCGTGGCACTGCCCGGAGCGCTCTGGAAGCGTTTGTTCAGCATGGTCCTGTCGGTGTATTTAAAAAACAAGCACGGCCTGCGGGCGCCCTCCTGGCCCGGGGCTCAACTGCCGGTCTTGCGCTGGTGCGGTTTTTCCATCATCACGCTGGCGAGCCTGACGGGAAATGATGCCTCGTCTTGCTCCCTGTCGTGGCCGTAAAGCTGCCAGAATTCGCGCACAAAGGCGGAGGTAATGCCGAGAAACAGCCCGGCCATCAAGGCGATGACCATGGCCATGCGCCGCTGCGGGCGCGAATGATGCACCGGAACGCGCGGCGGACTGACTGTGAGCACGCGCACGCCGCGTTCGGCTTTTTCCATGGACAAGCGGGCGTTTTCCCGCTGGCGCAGCAGCATGGAATAGACCTCGCGGGAGTCCTGAATACCACGGGAAATCTGCGCGAGCTGATAATCCTTTTCCGACAACCGGCTGATCTCAGCGCGGATGGCTGCCATGGCCTTCTGCAGTTTTTCTTCCTGCGCCTTGAGCACGCGGATGCCGGTTTTCTCCTGCTCGATGATTTCCTGTATTTCTTTGAGGAACTTCTCTTCTGTGGCGCGAATGCGGTTTTCGATCTCAACCACGTCGCGGTAGCCCGGCTCGTACTGATGCAGCAGTTCATCGCGGCGCAGCTCGAGCTCGAGCAGATCGCTGCGCAGTTTGGTGAGATAGTCGGCCCGGCTCGGGCTGTCGCTGATTTCCGTGGCCGGCACGCTGAATTCGCGTGCGATATTGACCTGGTCCTCGATAATCGCCAGCCGCGCCTCCTTGCCGATGCGCTTTGTCTGAACGGCGTTGAGGGAGGCCTGATAATCACCCAACTTTTTCAGCAGCAATGCACCCTGGGATTTGGGTTCCACCAGGGCTGCCGCGCGTTTGTATTCGGTCTGCCGCGATTCCAGCGCCCGCAGCCGTTCATCTGCCTCAGCGAGCTGGCGGGAATAAAACTCGTACGCTTCGGTTTCGCGGAACACCTCGCGACGCCATGCTTTGTAGTGGCGCACCACGCTCTGGACGATGTCTTTCGACAACACCGGGTCACGGCTTTCAAAAGCCACGATGAGCACATTGGAATTGCCGGCCCGGGTCACACGCAGCTTCTCGCGAAACACCTGCACCGTCTCGCGGAAGAGCTGCTCGATCTCGCCGACCGTGCCCTCCAGCTCCTCACCGAGGAAACGCTCGAGAGTGATTTCTTTGAGCACACGTTCGGCTACAGGCACGCTGCGGATGATCTGCATCTCGGAATTGATCCAATCGAACTTGTCGAAAATGTTCGGGATATTGACGCGAAACAGCATGGCCTTTTCGGAATCACTGAGCTGTTCGAGCAGGATTTCCGCTTTGGCTTCGTACTGCTTCGGCAAGATCAGCAGGACAGCCGCGGCCAGCACTACCACACCGGCGGTAACCGCAGCGATCATCCAGCGGCGGCGGATGAGGATCTCCAGCGCCTGAATCAGGCGGGAGCCTCCGGCGTCCGGAGGAGTATGGTGTTTCGGGGAACCGATCATGGCATCCACCCTGCTTGGTGTTTGTTACCTGCGTGCCGTTTACCTCAACGATACCAGAACAGTGCCCGCAGCCAGGAATCGATCGGCGGCAGGATGGTACTGTAAACCTGGTTCATGAATGCATTCATGCTGCCGATCACCGTGCGGGGCACGTACAGGATATCACCGCCCTGCAAAAGCCAGTTTTCCGGCATGGGCGAACGTTTATCGAAACGGCGCAAATCGAGCCGGTGCGGCACCAGCTCACCCTGCTGATCCCGCCGCAGCAGCATCACGCTGGTCAGGCGCGCGGCAACGGTCTGCCCCCCGGCTGCTGCGATGACTTCCAGCGGCGTCGTCGCGCCGGAAACCGGGTACAGCCCCGGCGACTTCACCTCGCCGAGCACGGCCACAACCTGGCTGCCGAACTCGAGCACAAAAACCGTCAGTTCGGGATCGAGCACAAAAGAACGATACTTTTCGGTGATGGTGCTGTCGAGCTGTGTAGGCGTCAGACCGGCGGCAGCAACATCTCCGATACGCTCGAGGGTGATGCGCCCATCCGGCCGGATGGTTTGCGTGCGGTTAAACTGCTCGTGCTGATAGAACCGGACTTCGATGACATCACCGAAACCGAGTCGGTACTCCGGCAAGGGAGCGGCAGGGTCATGCGGCTGCTCAAAGGAGACGGCGTGGCCGGCACATCCCGCCAACATCAGCCCGGCCAAAATCCCGCAGAAGCCACAAAATCGTTGAAACATTTTCCGGATTCCCATCCCTTGGGGTATCAGCATCATCCCGTATGCCTGAAATTGCTATGCGTGACTGTCGTATTATCTATCTATTTTACCTTCTGAACAGAAGGTTTGCCGAAAGAAAAGGAGAAGGAAAACACAACCAGGGCAGTGCAGGAAATCAGGGGGAGCTGTGAGGATACTTGACTTTTAGAATTCTTTATGATATATTTGCATCCCTTCGAAAAATGCCGGGGTGGTGAAACTGGTAGACGCGCTGGACTCAAAATCCAGTGGGGGCAACCCCGTGCGGGTTCGAGTCCCGCCCCCGGCACTTCTTTTATGCGGCATCGCATCCTACGATATAACACACCAAACACAATCGGGGACCGGGGATATGATCTACCATCCGTAAAACATCTCGGGCATACATAAACCGAAAAACGATATCCGTCGGGGCAT
>DRLW01000159.1 GCA_011375275.1 Bacteroidota bacterium | reverse complement strand
GGCGGGAAAATCGAACCCGGTGAGCACTCCAGCCTGACTGCCCTGCGCGAGACCGAAGAGGAGATCGCTCTGCCCCGCGAGCATGTGCGCATGCTCGGCTTTCTCACCCGCGTCAATACCCTGACCTCCCATTTCAACACCGATGCCTATATCGGCTGGATCGATGAGCTGCCTGCGCTGCACGCCAATCCTGCTGAGGTGGCTGCGATCTATCACGTCCCTTTGCCGGACCTCATGCGGCAGCATGATCCGCAGGTCGATCTCACCCTGCTGCAGCACCGGCTTGCGCTGCACTACCACTGGCGCGATAGCGAAACCGGCGAACCGATCTGCATCTGGGGAATGACAGCGCGCATCACCTGGTTTCTGCTGGAAATGCTGCGCACAGCCGCGCACTGAAGCACGCCTTTGAGCGGCCTGTTTTCGTTGCTTTTCGCTGCGATTTTTTGTACTCTGAAAAGTTTTGAATGCCCGTGCTTCAGGTGTGGTGACCGGGAATGACGGGGCTGGAACGGCGTCCATTTTTTGGGGCGCCAGGAACGGCCCCCCATTGCTGTCATTCGGGTTCCCGCGCAGCGGGATACAGGAATCTCCTCTTTCTGGCACATACTTGAGTCCGGGGGGTCCCGGCACTGCGCTTCGCTCCGGCCGGAATGACGCGGCAGGGACGACATGACTCACGTGCAGATATGAAAAAAATGAGCTGTGAAGGCAGGATATTCGATAGTCGCACATACCAATCAGGAGAAACAGAATGAGCAAAAATGAGATCGTCTTTCTTTCCGGGGTGAGAACCCCTTTTGGTACGTTTGGTGGTAAATTACGCGGACTCACGGCTACAGACCTCGGCGTTGTGGCTGCAAAGGGCGCGCTGGCAAAGGCCGGTGTCGCGGCAGATGCTGTCAATCATGTTATTTTCGGAAATGTCATCCAGACCTCGAGCGATGCGCTCTATCTGGCTCGTCACGTCGGCCTGAAAGCCGGCTGCCCCATCGATGTTCCTGCGGTAACGGTCAATCGCCTCTGCGGCTCCGGGTTCGAGTCGATCGTTCAGGGTGCGCGCCTGCTCAAGCTCGGCGAGGCTGATGTCGTTCTGGTAGGCGGCACTGAGAATATGAGTCAGGCCCCGCATGTGGTGCGCGGCGCGCGCTGGGGCGATCTGCGTCTGGCCTCGGGCAAATTCGAGGACATGCTCTGGGAGAGCCTGCTCGATCCCTACTGCGGTTTTTCCATGGCGCAGACAGCGGAGAATCTTGCCGACAAATATCAGATTTCCCGCGAGGCTGTGGATGCGTATGCCTTGCGCAGCCAGCAGTTGGCCAAAAAAGCCTGGGATGAGGGCCGCATGGCCGAGGAGATCGTGCCGGTGGAACTCAAGGGCCGGCGCGGCAAAACCGAGCTGTTTGACCACGACGAGCACATGCGCCCGGAAACGACGATGGAAAGCCTGTCCAAACTGCGGCCTTATTTTAAAGAAGACGGCACCATCACTGCGGGCAATGCCTCCGGCATCGTCGATGGCGCTGCAGCGATGGTGATGACCACAGCCGCGCATGCGGAAAAACTCGGTGCCACGCCTATCGGCCGGCTGGTGGACTGGGGCTTTGCCGGTGTCGAGCCGGAGATCATGGGCATCGGCCCCGCGCCTGCTTCGCGCAATGCCCTCGAGCGCGCCGGACTGGCTCTGTCTGACATGGCGCTGGTCGAGGTCAACGAAGCGTTTTCACCGCAATACCTCGCTGTGGAAAAAGAGCTGGGCCTCGATCGCGATATCACCAACGTCAACGGCGGGGCCATCGCTATCGGCCACCCGCTGGCGGCTTCGGGAACGCGCCTGACCTTGACCATCCTGCACGAGCTGCGCCGTCGCGGGGAGAAGTTCGGCCTGGCAACAGCCTGCATCGGCGGCGGCCAGGGCGCTGCGGTGATCGTCGAAGCGCTGTGAGATCGTGTGGTAAGACTTGACCCGGATACTGTCATCTGTCATTCCGGCCAGGCGAAGCGCTGTGCCGGAATCTCATCTTTTCGCCCATGTGCCTGAGTCTGGGAGATTCCGGTCTTCCCCTGCGGGGAAACAGGAATGACAGTTCTGGTGCAGGCACGTGCTGTATCCGGACGGTCTGGGAGAAAAGCTGCAACCATGCTGAGTTAAGTGGCTAATCAGACCCGAGCGCTGAATTGAAATGAGGTGGCGGGTTTGCGGCTGTCCCTGCCGGATGAAATTATTTTTCTCAATATGCTGATCCCCGATTATCCTTGCGGAAAACGCTGATCGGATAAATCGGGATATGAATTTACCAAACTGTTTGCATGAGGACATCGCTATGGAAATCAAAACTGTAGGTGTGATCGGTTGCGGGCTGATGGGCGGCGGTATCGCTCAGGTGGCAGCGCAAGCTGGATTTAAAACTGTTGTGCGCGAAGTAAACGATGATGTGTTGCAGAAAGGACTGGCGCGAATCGATAAATTCCTGTCGCGTTCGGTAGAAAAAGGCAAGATGACCGCCGAGCAGAAGGATGCCGTGATGGCGAATCTGCACGGTACGACTGAGCTCGCCGCTCTGAAAGAATGCGATATCATCATCGAGGCTGTGGTGGAAAATATCGATTTGAAAAAGGAGATTTTCTCCGAGCTGGACAAAACCTGCCCGGCGCACACGATTTTCGCCAGCAACACCTCCTCGCTGACGGTGACGGAAATGGCTGCTGCCACCAACCGGCCGGATCGGTTTGTCGGCCTGCATTTTTTCAACCCCGTTCCGGTGATGAAGCTGGTCGAAGTGGTGCGTACGATTGCTACCAGCCAGGAGACATTCGACAAGGCCTTTGCTTTTGGCACATCCCTCGGCAAGGAGCCGATCGCCTGCAAGGACAACTCCGGCTTTGTCGTCAACCTGCTGCTGGTGCCCTATCTGCTGGATGCCATTCGTGCGGTGGAAAACGGTGTCGCCAGCGTCGAGGATATCGACAAGGGCATGCAGCTCGGTTGCGGCTACCCCATGGGCCCGCTGACCCTGCTCGATTTCGTCGGTCTGGATACGACCTACTACATCGCCAACATCATGTTCGATGAGTACCGCGAGTCGAAATACGCTCCTCCGCCGCTCCTGCGCAAGATGGTCATGGCCGGGTATTATGGCCGGAAATCCGGCAAGGGTTTCTACGATTACTCCGGCGACAAGCCCGTGGTCTCGGATTTGGGGCTGTAACCATGCAGGAACGGTTCAATATCGCGCTGGCGCAGATTCCTGCCACAGAGGATTTTTCGCACAACCTGGAGCAGGGCGCACAACTGGTGATGAAGGCCGCCTCTGAAGGGGCGCGCCTGGTCGCCTTCACGGAGGTTGCGTTTCGCCGGTTTTTCCCCCAGTTCCCGGGCAAGAGCGAGTTTTTCGCGTGGGGGGAATCTGCCGTCGATGGCCGCACCGTGACCTTTTTTAAGCAGGTGGCGCACGATTGTGATATCGATATTGCCATCAATCTTTTCGAAAATGCTGGTGGCGGGAAATATTTCGATACCACGATGATCTGCCGTCCGGACGGCTCGCTGCTCGGCCCGGTGCGCATGGTGCATGCCGCGGAGGAAGCCGGGTATCACGAAAAATACTACTACTGGCCCGGCGATACCCCGCCGCAGGTGTTTGATCTCGGCTATACCCGGCTGGGCATAGCGATCTGCTACGACCGCCATTTCCCGGAATACACCCGTCCGCTGGTGCTCGATGGTGCGCAGGTCATTCTTTCCCAGTTCGCCGGCGCTGTGTCTGATCCCATCGATCTGTATAAAATCGAAATGCAGGCACTGGCCTTTCAGAATCAGGTTTATGTCGCCTGCGTCAACCGGACCGGCGAGGAGGACGTGCTGCGTTTTGCCGGCAACAGTTTTGCCGTCAGCCCGGACGGACAGGTGATCGCCTGCGCTGGAGAGGGCATGGAGCTGTTGACCGTTGAAATCGACCCGGCGAAAATTGAGGCCATGCGCGTGCAGCGCCCCTTTTTGCGCGACCGCCGTCCGGAATTTTATGCCACCTGGCGGGAGTAGGAGAGAGTGTAACGGGGTTGGAGCTGGACGATGTGCGAGTCTCTGGCTGCTTGACCGGTATCAAGCGGTAGCTGGCATGACCCTGCGGCATTAAACAAGAGGTGTTCATTGATTCATATTATTAGAACCACAGCAACACATAGCCAGATCACTGAAATGCTGATAGAGTTGGACCCAATTATCAAATTGGCCGTGGATATTCGCCGCAACATTCTTGCTGGTGGGGGGCAAATGCATGCTGACTGCGAAGCAATACTTATAGAAGACGGCAGCCGACAAGAAGATATTTGGGGTGCGAACTGGCTTCCGTCAACGAAGGCCGTTGAGTTTGAAGCTCTGATAAATATCCGGCCACATCAAAAAAATTATTCTATGACGATCCAGGACCCAATGATTAAACAGCAGGTCGAAAACACTGTACGGCAGTTACTGGAGGGTATATGACCAGACTTGATAAACTACGCTCACGATACTTACAGGATTCACTTCCTGTCCGTCTTGGAGGGCTGGCGGCAAATCTTGCGCGCGTTGCGAGCTTTTCAAAACATGACGGTCACCGTGATGCGGTTTCTGCGACTTTGCAAGAAAGTAAGTGGTTCATCGAGTGGATTGCGGCAGACATGGGCAGAAGCGACAGCGCGGAACTGGTGCGTCTCCAGGTGCGCTTGGCGCTCTGGCAGCTGCAAGCAAGCAAGAAGTGGAATGACGACCAGTGGCGTTCGGAAATAGCTGTGCAATCAGAGCAGTGGTCCCAACGCCTCCTGAAAATGTCCGGGTTGGTCGGGACGGTTTCCGAATAGGTGCCTACGCCTCCGGCGTATGCTCGGACTATGACACTTAACTCGGTATCTTGGGCACCGAATTCGGCATACCGGCGGCCCCACGATTTGTATTGAAAAATACCATGGTTTAACGGAGAAGAACGGAGTTGCACATGGATTATCAAAATATCCTTTTTGAAAAAAAGAACGGCATAGGCTACATCACCCTGAACCGCCCTGACAAACTCAATGCCCTGAACTGGCAGACGATGCAGGAACTCGGCGCAGTTTTTACGGCGATGAAAGATGACAGCGATGTCCGCGGTGTTATCCTCACCGGCAGTGGTGACAAGGCCTTTGCCGCCGGCGCGGATATCAAAGAACTCTCCGAAATGTCTCCGATGCAGGCGAAGGAGTATGCCCTCGAAGCCCAGGGTATTCTGCGCCTGATCGAACATTTTCCCAAACCGGTGATCGCGGCGGTAAACGGCTTCTGCCTCGGTGGCGGCAACGAGCTGGCCATGGCCTGCCACATGCGCTGGGCCTCGGAACATGCCAAGTTTGGCCAGCCGGAAGTGAATCTCGGCGTGATCTGCGGCAACGGCGGCACACAGCGCCTGCCGCGGCTGGTCGGGAAAAATCGCGCCATCGAGCTGGTGATTTCCGGTAATATGATCGACGCGCGGGAGGCGGAACGCATCGGGTTGGTCAACCATGTGGTGGCACACGACGAACTGCTCTCCGCATGTGAGGCGTTTCTGGCCACTGTCTTCAAAAAAGGCCCGGTCGCTGTGCAGCTCTCCCTCGAAGCCGTGCAGCATGGCATGGAGATGACCCTCGAAGAGGGCGTAGCCTACGAAGCCAACCTGTTCGGCATGGCCTTTTCCACCGATGATATGCGCGAGGGCACGCGTGCTTTTCTGGAAAAACGCAAAGCAGAGTTCAGGGGGCGATGAGGTCAAACAGAACTTCCCTCACGCCACACGTCTGTTTCTGCTATCGCTGCAGCACACAGGCGAAACAAGACACCGCCTGTGCAGAAACCCCGCACCCATACGAAGGGATCCCGCTCTCGTCACACCGCGGGAGCGGTGTGGCGCCTCTGTTGCCGCTCCAGCGGCAGTGCACGAGCGAAACACGCCACTACTGTCTGTGCGGAAAGCACACATATTGATGTATGAGTCTGGAGTCGAAGTATTGAAAACTACTCACAAAATAATAAACGGTGATAGTCGCCGGATGAAACTCTTGTCCGATGAATCTGTTCACCTCGTTGTTACTTCTCCACCATATTGGCAACTTAAAGATTATGGGGTCCAAAGCCAAATTGGCTTTGACGATAGTTACGAGAGTTATATTAATAATCTGAACCTCGTCTGGAATGAATGTTATAGAGTGTTACACCCTGGGTGCCGCCTGTGTATTAACATCGGCGATCAATTTGCCAGGTCTGTGTACTATGGAAGGTATAAGGTCATCCCGATAAGGACTGAAATCATAAAATTTTGTGAGACAATAGGCTTCGACTACATGGGGGCCATTATTTGGCAGAAAGTCACGACAACAAATACGACCGGAGGGGCCTCGATAATGGGTAGCTTTCCTTACCCAAGGAATGGAATACTGAAATTGGATTACGAATTTATTTTGATTTTCAAGAAATTGGGTACGGCCCCCAAACCGGGTTTAGAGCAAAAGCGTGCATCTGCTTTAACAAAGGCAGAGTGGAATGAATATTTTTCTGGTCACTGGAAATTTGCAGGTGTTAAACAGCGCGGGCATCTTGCTATGTTTCCCGAAGAATTGCCTGCGCGATTAATCAAAATGTTTTCTTTTGTAGGCGATACTGTGCTGGACCCGTTTCTTGGTAGCGGCACAACGTCTCTGGCAGCACGAACACTGGGCAGGAACTCT
>DRLW01000158.1 GCA_011375275.1 Bacteroidota bacterium | reverse complement strand
GCCTGCAAATCGCCAAATTTTACCGGGATTCCCCGGCAAAATGCGATTCTCCGCCTCGGTTCCGGGTGCGCAGCGCGAAACGGCAGGATCATCGGATGGGTTCCGCGGCAAAAGCACGAGTTCCATTACTGATTCAGGAATTGGTGACGGGCATTATTCTTGCTAACTCTGTATCTGCGCCGGCCGGGCGCGTTTTACTCAGGTTTTTTCAGCGCAGAAAAAAAGTGGTGTCGCAAGCCGGGTGTGCTTCCCGGTGACATCGTTTTCAAAATTGAATTCAACTCTGTAATCGCAAACAAGCTCAGTGCACACCTGACCGGAACCGATAGCATCGACGGAGCAGCATAACACTATGAACATCCAACGAGTCAGCTCAATAGTTCTTTCTCTGATCATATTTCTCAGCTTCACGCATTGTAATCTCCCCTCACCAGCAGCCCCATCCTGGGATGTTGCTCTGACGATTCCCCTGATCAACAAAAAGTATGCGATCAGCGATTTTCTCGACAGCACGACAGAACTGACGGTCGATGAAAACGGTACTGTCGGTTTTCGTTATATCGCCGACCTGGACACTTTTACGGCTGCCGACAAACTCAAACTCACCGCACTATCACAGTCCGCCTCACAGAGTGTGGGGACTTTTCCGATTCCCTCTCCCGGCGAGCAGCAGGTGGCTGTTACGCTGCTGGATATATACCCTGACGCAGCAGCTCTGGATGGAACGACTGTTCCGGTTGCGGCCTTTTCTTTCGATGTCCCGGGTATCGCTGTGCCGGCGTTTGAAGCATTCGAGTGGATCGAAATCCAGAGCGGTTACATCGATCTGACCCTGGTCAACAACCTGCCCATCCCTCTGGGGCAGCCGATGAGCATTGCCCTGCACGATGCGATCGTCGATACGGTCATCGCCTCAGCTACTTTCAGCCGGCAACTTGCGACCGGTGAGCAGGAGACGGTGCGCCTGGTGCTGGATGGCAAGCGAGTCAGCTCTTCCCTTGCTTTGCGCGTCGCCGGCTCGTCGCCCGGGAGCAGCACACCGGTTCTCATCCGTACGACGGATTCTTTCCTGGTCAAAGTCTTGATCAGTGATCTCGACCTGAATGCTGCGGCTGCACAGATCGAACGGCAGACGATCACGCGTAGCGACAGCCTGGCGATTTCTGATTCCCTGTTTATCGAAGAAGCGCGCATCAGCCGGGGAGGGGTTTTTATCGGCATCAGCGGGCAAATTCCTGTTCGCACCCAGCTCAAACTCCGCTTGCCGGACTTCGTTTCCCCACAGGGCCGTGCACTGAGCGATTCGCTCATTCTCGAGCGCCGGGCCTCGGGTACGATGAATCTCGACCTGAGTGGGTACACGTTCAGGCCCGGTACAGGTGCAGATGGCAGCCAGCAGGTACGTCTTGACTGGGAGCTGCAAACCCTGCAGGACCCGCAGGCTATAACTGAGCTGCGCTCCACAGATAATCTGGGGATAACGTTTCAGCTCAACGAGCTGTTTTTTTCTGAAATTCGCGGCCGTCTTCAGCAGCAGCGGGTCGATATCACCCCGCAGAGTTTTGCACTGAAAGTTCCTGCAGAGCTGGACAGCATCCAGTTCATCTCGGCAGAGCTGGAGGTGGTTTTGAAAAACGGAATCAATTTTCCTGCAGCAACGGATATCGTGATCCGGGGGCGGAATGGCCGGGGGCAGGAGGTCAGTGTTCCTGTCCGGTCACAAATTCTCGCTGCCCGCTCAGATGGCACACCCGTAGAAACCCGCATACTGCTCAATGGCGACAATAGCGCGATCGTCGATTTGCTGAACATTCTGCCGGAGCAGCTCGATGTGTTCGGCTCTGTGACTTTTGGCGACGCCAGCACCAGCGGAAGTATCCGGGCGACAGACCAGGTCAGCGGCAGTGTGACTTTTTCCGCGCCGGTTTCTTTTCAGTTACCTGAGCAGGATTATGACAGCCCGATCACTGAAATCCGTCCGTCTGCAGACGCGCAGAAGCAAATTGAACAGGCGCTGCAAAATGGCCGGCTTCACGCCACGATCAACAGCCATCTGCCGCTTGGAGCAACACTCAGTCTGCTGTTCGCCCGCAGTAGAAGCGATGTCTTCAGCGCACCCGGTGTAACAATCGGCCCGGTTACCGTCGCCTCCGGGCAGGTCGATCCGGCCACAGGGCAGGTACAGGGTGCGGTTTTGAGTACAATTTCAATCAGCATGGATAAAAACGAACTGGATTTTTTCGCCCAGGACACAGTTTACGGTGGGCTGAGAGTGCGTTTCCCCGGGACCGGCGGCCGAACGGTCACAGCTCTTTCCACGGATTATATCGATGTTCAGGCATACATTGGCGCCACGACACGAGTCGGGCAGGATAGTACGGTGCAGAAATGAGAGAGAAAAAGGAAAGATATCTGACAACCCCGAGCCGCGTACGGTGGCTCACACGCGCATTCGCTCTTTCTGCTCTGCTGAGCAGCATGTCCGGGCTGCAGGCGCAGATCAGCCTGGTTAACGCCAGGGCCACAGCCATGGCCGGGGCCTATGGCGCCATCTCGCGTGGAGCAGAAGCCGTGCTGCTGGCTCCGGCGAATCTGGGCCTGCGTTCGCGGCCGGATTTTTCGCTGCTGCTCCCCGGAGCCGGCGCCCACGTGCAGAACAGTTCTTTTACTCTTGACGACTATCGGAAGTATAACGGCGCCTTCCTCGATGATGCGGACAAACAAGCCCTGTTGTCGAAAATACCCTCATCCGGCCTGGCCATAGCTGGAGATGCTCAAGCGATGGTGCTCGGGCTGTCCGCGAAAAAGTTTGCCGTCAACGTCACGACTACCGGCGCTTCGGATGTCAACCTGGCCAGGGATTTCGTCGAGCTGGTCATGCAGGGGAATGCCTTTGGCCGGGAATACCGGTTCGATGGCTCTCGCGGACGCGCCTGGGCGCTCACCCGCGTCGGCTTCAGCTTTGGCCAGCCGATCGATGTTGTCTGGATCGAAGATCTCGCAGTAGGCTTTACGTTCAAGTATGTCCACGGCTGGAGTTACGCCGAAGTCGTGCGCGCAGATGGCTCGTTGATTACCGACTTTGACGGCCTGCGCAGCGACGGCAGGCTGGAAATGCGCACTGCGACCGGCGGTGATGGCTATGCCGCAGACATTGGAATTTCAGGCAAGATTTCCGAGCAATGGAGCTTTGCCTGGAAGTGGAATAATGTCATTTCAGGGCTGAACTGGAAAAAAGATGTGCGCATCTACGAGTATGGTGTTACTGCCGATTCGATCACCATCGAATCACTGTCCGCAAGCGCCGCCGACTCGCTTTACGACACCTATGCCCGGGAATATGCCGGTGAACCGTTCCGGACGAATTTGCCCGGGCAAATGCGGCTCAGTGCGGCGTATAAAAAAAGATCGTTTTTGCTGGTGGCAGATTACATACAGGGGTTCCGCAATGCCCCGGGCGTGAGCCGGAAGCCGCAGTTGAGCGTGGGAGGTGAGTACTCGGGACTGGCATTACTGCCTCTGCGTGCCGGAGTGGCTGTGGGTGGTAAAACAGGATTTGCCACGACTTTTGGTTTTGGCCTGCGCCTGGCCGGATTTTCGGTGAACTTTGCTGCCGTGGCTTCGAAAAGCGTGGTGCCCTCAACAGGCCCCGGAGTGGGGCTGGTCTTTGATATTAAATTCGGCGTTGACTGATTTGCTCCATATCTCGCAGACTCAGGCGTGTGCCCGAAAAGATGCGCCCCCGGCACTTCGCCTGGCCGGAATGACGGGTGTCGATCTCCGGCGCACCCCGGTGAGTACGAAGAAAGCGGACGCAGCCCGGGATGATGATAAACCCGGTATGGTATCGTTGGGAGCATATTTTTTGACAAGTAAAGTGACACGCGTCTGATTGTCCTGCCACCCCGTACTCCGGGTATCCAGTTAACTCAGCAAACCGGGCCCGGCTCAGATACCGGCATGTGTCATTCCGGCCAGGCGCAGCGCAGTGCCGGAATCTCATCTTTTTGGTCACGTGCCTGAGTCCGGGAGATTCCGGTCTTCCCCTGCGGGGAAACCGGAATGACAGCTTTGGTGTAGCCACGTGCTGTGCTCTGTCGGACTGGC
>DRLW01000157.1 GCA_011375275.1 Bacteroidota bacterium | reverse complement strand
GAACCTCGGGCTGGTGGGCAGCTCCCATGCGCTGGAGCAGGTGATGAAGACGGTCGAGCTGGTGGCGCCGACCGATATTTCCGTACTCATCACCGGCGAAAGCGGCACGGGCAAAGAGCTGATCGCGCAGGCGATCCACGAGATGAGCAAACGCAGCAGCAACCCTTTTGTCGTGGTCAATGCCGGCGCCATCCCGGAAGGCATTATGGAATCCGAGCTTTTTGGCCATGAAAAGGGCGCTTTTACTGGTGCAGTTGCGGCCCGGAAAGGCTACTTCGAGCTGGCAGATGGCGGCACGCTTTTTCTCGACGAGATCGGCGAGATGCCGCTGGACACACAGGTCCGGTTGCTGCGCATCCTCGAAGGTCGGGAGTTCATCCGCGTCGGCGGCAGCGTATCCCGTAAGGTGGATGTTCGCGTGCTGGCCGCGACCAACAGGGACCTCGCGGATGCGGTATCGCGCGGGGATTTTCGCGAGGATTTGTATTATCGCCTCAACGCCGTGAAGATTTATGTGCCGCCGCTGCGGGAGCGCCAGGATGATATCCCGGCTCTCGTCGAATATTTTGCCGAGCGCTTCAGCCGGAAAAACAAAATCAACTTTCCCGGATTTACCCAGGATGCCATCCTGAGTATGCTGGATTATGCCTGGCCCGGCAATGTGCGTGAACTGAAAAATTTTGTCGAAACGGTCATTGTGATGGAAAAAGGACAACGCATCGATGGCGATGCCGTGCGCAGACATCTGCCGGGCAATCAGATCCGGATGGACAGCCATCTCCCGGTTCCTGTGCACAAATCCAGCGAGGAGCTGGAGCGGGAATTTTTGTACCGGACATTGTTTGAACTCAAAGCCGAGATGGCGCAATTGCGGGAAGCCGTCGTCGGCAAATACATCATGCCGCAGCGTCGTCTGCCGGCCGCCGGCTTTACAGAGCCCGCAACCTATGACGTGGTCAGCTCTGTTGCTGAGCCGGTTATTGAGGATGAAGATCATTTCCCAACCCTGCAGGAAATGGAGCGAGAGCTCATCTACCGCGCCCTTGAACGCAGTGGTGGCAACAAACGCAAGGCCGCGGCCATGCTGGCCATCAGTGAGCGCACTTTGTACCGCAAAATCAAGGAGTACGCCCTGCCCTTCTGAGGGCAGGTGCGCTCTGTCAGGGACTGGTTATGCGCTATTTTTTTGAGATGTACAGGAAGATTTTAGTCGTTTTAGCTGTTATGCCTCTCATCGGATGTGGTTATTATTCATTTTCAGGATCGACATTGCCCCACCTGAAAACGGTTGCAGTGCCCATATTCGAAAACGAGACGGCTGAATTCGGTATCAAGGAAGAAATCACAGACGTCATCATTGCGCGCTTTACAGATGACAACACCCTGAAAATCGCCGATACCCGCTCTGCGGATTCGATCATCTCCGGCAAGATCGTCCAGGTCGAAGATCGCGCCGGCGCGTACACGCGCGATGAAAGAGTCGAAGAGATTCAGGTTTATGTCGCTGTACAGGTGAAATTTGAAGACCTGAAAAAGCGCAAGACCGTCTGGGAAGGAACGATCCGCGAAGTTGGCACCTATGTGCCGGGTGATGCGGAAAAAGGAACGAGGGAGGCCGCTATCTCGGAAGCGATCGGTAAAATCGCTGATGAAGTACTCAATCGTACGGTAACGGGGTGGTAGGAAAAACCTTAACACAGAGAAAAAGATGATACCGGAACAGCTCGAGTATATTCTGCTGGCAGTTTATTTTATCAGCCTGTGCATACTGTTTGTGTACGGCTTCCATGGTTACATCATGGTGCACCTTTACCGGAAGAACGCGCATAAGACGCCGCCGGACAAAACGCTGCAGGACAGCGAGGCGCCGATGGTGACGATCCAGTTGCCGGTGTACAACGAGTTTTACGTGCTCGACCGGCTCGTGCGCGCGGCGTGCAGCGTGGACTATCCGCGTGAAAAATTGCACATCCAGATCCTCGATGATTCCACCGATGAAACCGTGGAGCGCAGCCGTTTTCTGGTCGAAAAGTATTCGGCAGAAGGGTTTGATATTCAGTTGCTGCACCGCAGCGACCGTACCGGTTACAAGGCCGGCGCTCTGCGGGATGCCCTGCCCCAGGCCAAAGGGGAGTTCATCGCGATTTTTGATGCTGATTTCATCCCGCCGCGGGATTTTCTGCGCAAAACGCTGCCGCATTTTTCCTCGCCGGATGTCGGCGTGGTGCAGACGCGTTGGGGGCATCTCAACCATGACTTTTCATTGCTGACCAGGGCGCAGGCGATCGCCCTGGACGGGCACTTTGTCGTCGAACAGGCGGCACGAAACCGGTCGGATTTGTTCATCAATTTTAACGGTACAGCCGGTGTCTGGCGCAAGCAATGTATCCTCGACGCGGGCAACTGGTCTGACGATACGCTGACAGAAGACCTCGACCTCAGCTACAGGGCGCAGATGCGCGGCTGGCGCTTCGTCTATCTGCAGGATGTCGTCTGCATGGCTGAGCTGCCGGGAAAGATGACGGCGCTCAAATCGCAGCAGTTTCGCTGGACCAAGGGCGCCATAGAAACTGCGCGCAAGATTTTGCCGAAATTATGGCAGAGCGACCTGCCTCTGCGGGTGAAACTGCAGGGTACGATCCATTTGACCAATAATATGGTTTTTCCTTTCATTTTACTGGTGGCTCTGTTAAATTTGCCCACTATGTTGCTGAAAAACAGCGACAGCCCGTATTCGTTGTTTTTCGCCGTATGCAGTTTCTTTGTGCTGGCATTTTTCGGCTCCTTTCTTCTGTATCTGCACGGTCAAAAGGAAGTCTATCCGGACTGGAAATCGCGCATCGCATATTTTCCGGTCTTCCTCGGCGGCAGCATGGGGCTTTCGCTCAACAACAGTTGGGCAATTCTTCAGGGTGCTTTGAAGATCAAATCTCCCTTTCAGCGTACGCCGAAATTCAATATTGAAGGCAAGAACGGGTCCTGGAACGGCAAAAAATATCAGGGTAAAGAAACCGCTCTGGTCGTGCTCGAGCTGTTGATGACGGTGTACACCACTTCAGCACTTGGGCTGGCGGTTTATTATCAGGAATGGGCGGCGCTGCCCTTTATGTCGCTTTTTGCCTTTGGCTTTGCCTTTATCGCCTGTACCTCGTGCCAGCAGGCAGGCTGGACACCCGAAAGGCTGGGTGTTGCGTTGAAAGCGCTGGTTACCGGCAGGCGCAAAGAACCCGTGACCACACCGTAGTCGCCAATTCGATTGTTTGCACGGTATTGAAGCAGAAGGCGAGGCGGGTTGCGCAGAGCCGCCGGTGATATTCAGAGTATATGTTTCTGCCCTGACTCTGAGAGCAACAG
Organism: Bacteroidota bacterium; assembly: GCA_011375275.1. Classification (GTDB taxonomy): domain Bacteria; phylum Zhuqueibacterota; class Zhuqueibacteria; order Zhuqueibacterales; family Geothermadaptataceae; genus Geothermadaptatus. Next base: position 6,307 of record DRLW01000157.1, on the reverse strand, counting down.
GGAGTCTATCGACGAATCAGGGGCGTTAAGGCACACAAATTATTGGACGCAGCAGGAGGCGCATCTATGGAATTTGAAAATGATCCCAAATTTGAAGCACTGAAAAGCAGATTGCAGCAGAATCCCGATTCGTTGCTGTTTGCCCGGGTGGCGGAGCAACTGCTCAACAAGGGGCAGGTTGACGAGGCAACCCGGATTTGCGAAGAGGGCACGCGCAAGCATCCGTACTATGTCACCGGACGGATGGTGCTGGGAAAATGTTATCTGCAGAAGAAGATGTTCGACCTCGCGGAGAAAGAGTTCAAGCGGGTGCTGCTCTTTGATCCCAAGTATATTGCTGCGCACAAGTTTTACGGCGATCTCATGCGCGAGGCCGGGTGGCCGAATGCATGTGAGATGAGCTATAAAAAAATCCTCGCCATCGACCCCCTCGACCGGACGGCAAAGGAAATGCTGGAAACCCTTGAGCGCGTCAAACCCACCGAGCAGGCCATCCTGACGCCGGGTGAAGAGGCTGTGGAACAGGGGCTGTCGCAAACCATGGATTTGGACAGCGGTGAGAAAACCGAAGAGTTCGAGGAAATTTTTCAATCCGGCGGCGCCAGAGAGACGGAAACCATTCCGGCGACGGAGTCCATCAATATCGATGACGATCTCTTTGCCGACGTTGCCGAGGAGCAACAAGAGGCAGAAAGCATTGCTGACGAGCCGGTTGAGCAGGTTTCAGCAGCCCCCCCGACAGAAGACGTGACCTCCATTCTTGATGATATTTTTGAAGATGATCTCTCCGAAAGCCCGCCGGAAGCACAAACCCTGGCCCCGGACAAGCCCGAAGAAATAACCCATCAGCCTGAGGAAGAGCTGCCCGACTCAGGTAGTGTAGAGATCGAAAACTATACCGCACCGCTGGAGAAACCGGCGGAAGCGGACATCACGCCCTCACCTGCAGAAGAGCCCCGGTCTGATCGTGGTTTTGAGGAGGAAACCCTCGAGTTTGATCAGATGGAGATGCTCGAAGAAGAAGCCAGCGAAAACCTCGCTCCTGTTGATGACAGTGTCATGGATATGATCGATACCCCGGCGCAAACGGCCGAGCCGAAGCAGCAGGACGATTTTTCCGAGTCCACCGAGGAGATCGATGCCCAGGACATCGCTTATGACACGGATGAAATCGATACCTTCGCCGCACCGCAGATCGATGACGAAGACCAGCCGGGCATGGGCCTCGAGGACGTGGCAGCAGAAAGTCCGGAAACGGCCTCCCAGGACAGCGATCAGCAGGAGGAGGAAGCCTTGTTCGCCGCAGACGCGGATCAGCCCTCTGCCGAAGCTACGACACCGGAACCGGCCCTGGAACTGCACGAGCATTTCAGCAGCAGTGCGGATGAACCCGAAGATACCCTCGATGTTCAGCCTGAACCTGTGGCAGAAACGCCAATGAGCACCGCAAGTGAGGAATCAGCTGTCACCATCGATGTGGATGAACCGGCTCAGCAGGCTATGCCGGAAGAGCCCGGGCCGGAACACACGAGCCCGGCCGCAGCAGAGCCCGAAGAGCAGGAACAAGCACCAGCGAAAAGCAGCGGTGGATCATCCCTTGACCGGGAAAAGATCGTTACGCCGACTCTTGGCGAAATTTACGCAGCTCAGGGTCAGTTTGCCAAAGCGATCAATGTGTTCGAGATGCTGCTCAAAAAAGATCCAGCCAACGAGGCTTATCTGGAAAAAATCGAATACCTGAAACAACGCCTGGAAGATAATCAGGATGCCTGACCGCGTCGCCGCAGTGCGGGAGAAATTCACCAGTCTGAAAATCGATGCCTTTCTCATCACCTCGCTGACGAACTTGCGCTACCTCTTCGGTTTTACAGGTTCCAACGGCCTGGCGGTTATACTGCCCGGCCGTATTGTTTTTATCACCGACAACCGCTACCGCGATCAGGTGCGCGATGAGGTAAAAGGGGCGGATATTTTCATCGCCCGGGCAAGTTTATTCGATGAGCTGGCTCGTTCAAAAGCTCTCGGGCAGGCAAAACGTGTCGCTTTCGAAGCCGCGCACACCAGCGTGGCGAGCTGGCAGATATTGACCCGCAAATTCCCACGCCTCACATTTCTCGCGACGGAAAAAATACTGGAAAAGATTACCGCGACGCGAACAGCAGCAGAGCTGGAACACACCCGGACGGCGTGTCAAATCGCCTGTGCTGTCTGGCGCGAACTGGTGCCCAAAATCCGGACCGGTATCAGCGAGAATGATATCGCAGCTGAAATATCTTATCTCGGACGCCGGGCGGGTGCCGAGGGCGATGCCTTTGAACCCATCGTCGCCAGTGGCTGGCGCTCAGCCCTGCCCCATGGCCTGGCTTCGCACAAGAAACTGGCTGCCGGAGAGTTTGTCGTCGTGGATTTCGGCTTTCGCTACAACGGGTTTTGTTCAGACATCACCCGCACGGTCTTTCTCGGCGAGCCGGATGCACAGCAACGCGCTCTTTACGATGCCGTCCTCGAAGCCAATACCCGGGCGCGCGAGGCGGCCCGCGCCGGTCTGCGTTGTGCTGAGCTCGATGGCGTGGCACGTACCAGTCTGAAGAAACGGGGGTATGAAAAAGAGTTCAGCCACAGCCTCGGACACGGCCTGGGGATCGATGTGCACAGCATGCCCGGCGTCGGAGCACGAAGCGAGGATGTACTGCAGGCAGGCAACGTGATTACCATCGAGCCGGGACTTTATGTGCCGGATTCTGGTGGTGTGCGCATCGAAGATGATGTCCATATCACCGAAGAAGGCAGCGAACTTTTGACACCGCTTGACCGTGAACTCATCTGCATCTCATGAACGGGGGAGCTCCCTCGATGTCATCATCGTCACCTACCAGAGCGGAGCGGATATCGGCCCCTGCCTGCGCACGCTGGCCAGTGCCACAAAAAACATGGCTGTGCGCGTGCTCATCGTCGATAATGCCTCAGAAGACGACACACTGGTGCAGATCGATGCTGTGAAAAAAAGAGGGGACTTTTCTCTCCTGTTGATCAAAAACCAGTATAATGCGGGCTTTACGCGAGCAGTCAATCAGGCTGCCGCATTTGCCAGAGCCGACTATATTCTATTTCTCAATCCGGATGTCCGCCTTGAGGAGGATACTCTCAGTGCTCTCGTGCGCATCCTGCAGCAACGGCCGGAGGTTGGCATCGTTGCACCACAACTGCGCAACAGCGACGGCACCATCCAGCCCTCATGCCGCCGGATTCCTCGCCGTCGCGATGTGCTCTACTCCAGCCTCGGCCTGGCTGCGATCTTTCCTCACAGCGCTGAATTTAACGGCTGGAAAATGGGGGATTTCGATCACCGTCACACACGCGAAGTCGCTCAGCCGCAGGGTGCGTTTCTGCTCTGCCGGCGTCAGGTTCTGGAAACGACCGGCCTGTGGGATGAAGGCTTCCCGATGTTTTTCAGCGATGTGGACTGGTGTGCCCGCGTGCTTGCGCAGGGGTATCGCATTCTGTTTGAGCCCTCGGTTTTCGCAACGCACGGCAAGGGCAGAAGCGTATATCGCCGCCGCCCGGAGATGATTGTGACCTCACACCGCTCATTCATCCGCTATTTCTGGAAATATGGCAGCAGCCCGCGCTGGTGGCTGCCCAATGCCGCTGTAACGGTTTTGCTGCTGCTCAGCGGCGCAATTCGCTTCGCTCTGTCTCGCTCAGGGTTTAAAGTGTGATGAGAAAAATATACCGCAGGCACAGAACCGGGCTGGTATTATTAGCGACAGTATTTGCCAGCCAGACCCTGCTGTCAGGATGCTCAGGCAGCACAGGTGACGCTGCCCCGGAAACGCTGGATAAACGGCGGCCGCTCGTGACATTGCTGATCAAAAATGGCGGCTTCGAAGCAGATTCAGCCTGGACGCGATCGGCTCCCCCGGGATACGCGCGGTATGCTGATATTGATTTTGACCGCAGATATGCCGCTACCGGCAAACGCAGTGGGCGTATCAGCATCAGGCGTCACCCCGGAGCCGGGGAAGAGAAAATTCTCCATGCCTGGTCACAAAAACTGCTGCCCGGCGCCGCCGGCCACACGGTGCGTTTTGGCGGCTGGGTGCGAGTGCGGGGCGCTCCGGAAGTGCACCTCGCTGTCGAATATGAACCAGTGATCCCGCTTGCCGGTGAAAAAGTTGTCGCAGAGAAAATCACGATCGACCCTCTGCCCCGGGCAGCGTTCCGGCTGTTTCAAAAAAGGGTGCGTATCCCTGCCGGAGCCCGTAACATCGTTTTCTATGCCGGCCTCAGTTCTATCGGCGATGTCTGGTTCGACAACCTTTTTGCATTTATCGATACAACGCATGCGCAACAGTAGCAGCATGCACCGTTTTCTCAACCATCAGCTTCTGAATCCCGGAACACTATGAAACACACATCGCGCACAGCACACTCTCTCGCGTTTGTCTTGTTGACCACGGTTGGAATTTGTTTGTCGCATTTATCCGCTGCTGAGCCTGCGGCCGGCCTGATCATCAGACTGAAGCAACCGGCCGGAGCAGCCAAAACCGCCTCGTCGCGCCTTGTACTCGCGGAAGTTTTAAACCGTGCGGGTGTGCAACAGCAGGTCGTACAGGTTGCGCAGGTTTCGCCGGCCGCAGCAGGCACTCCGCTGGAACGCTGTTTTGTGCTTTCACTGCAGGATGATGTGGAAAACGTGCTGAACAGGCTTGCCACAGATGAACAGGTCGAGTACGTACAGATTAACCACAGGCTGAAAGTGCATGAGATCACTCCGGATGATTCCCTGTTTTCCGAGCAGTGGGGCCTGCAGGCCATGCGGGCGCCGCAGGCGTGGGATTTTATCGCAGAGGGGGAGCCGGTACCAGTGGCCGTGATCGATACAGGGGTTGACTATCGCCACCCGGACCTTGAAGGCCAGTTGTGGGTCAATCCCGGCGAGGACCTCGATGGCAACGGCCGTGTCGATGAGTCGGATTTCAATGGCATCGATGACGACGGCAACGGGTTTGTCGATGATCTGCGCGGGTGGGATTTCACCGATGCACCGAGTTTTATCGACAGCGGGGATTATGCTGATCGCGATAATGATCCGGATGATGAGCATGGCCATGGAACCGCAGTTACCGGGATCATCGTGGCCCGGGCGAATAATGGAATCGGCATAGCGGGTATGGCCTTTCAGAATCGGGTGATGAACCTGCGTGCCGGCACCAGCCTGGGCTTTCTCGAGGAAGATGATGTCGCTGCGGCGATCATCTATGCCGTTGCCAATGGCGCCCGGGTGATCAACATGAGCTTCGGTGATGTCGTGGTTTCGCCGATGCTGCGCGATGTTATCCGCTACGCCTGGTCTCAGGGCGTGGTGCTCGTCGCCTCATCCGGGAACTCGTCCACAGACCAGCCGCACTATCCATCCGGATTTCAGGAGACGATTTCCGTCGGCGCTATCGCTGAAAATCGCGTTTTGGCCAGTTTTTCCAATTTTGGCACCACCCTCGACGTGGTCGCACCGGGACAGGATATACCCACCACACGCCCTGATGGTGGATATGGCCGCTTTGCCGGCACCTCGGCCTCGGCGCCCTTTATCTCCGCCGCGGCTTCGCTCATCCTGCGCCGCAATCCTGAATTCGGCCCTGAACAGGTACGCAGTGTGCTCATCGCTGCTGCAAGAGATCTGGGCGATCCGGGTTGGGACCGGTTTTACGGCGCCGGTCTTCCGGACCTCGTCGATGCGCTGCAGATCCACCAGGCAGGCACCGTTTCCCTGATCAGCCCATCCATGGACGCGGGCTTTGCCGGTGAGGAAATCGCTGTCATCGCTACGGCGACCAGCGCTTTTTCTGAGCGAATCGAACTCAGCTATGGGGCCGGCGACAACCCGGAAACATGGTTTCCTGTGGCTGAGCTGAAAAATGAACAAATCGTCGAAGATACTCTGGCAATCTGGGATGTCTCGGCTCTGGAAGATACAACCTGGACGCTGCGACTGCAGTTGTTCACTCGCGATGGCCGGGTGTTTGAAGATAAAAACCGCATCATTCTCGATCGCACAGCGCCCCGTCTCAGCGTCCCGGAGCACCTGCCGATGCTCGATGGCGATCATGCCAGCGTGCTGATTTCTTTTACAAGTGATGATATCACTTCAGCGCGCATTTTCTGGCGGCCTGTTGGAAGTGCGGAGCCATTCACCGAAATCGTGCTCAACTATGTGACCCGCAACCACCGTTTTAATTTCTCTTCCCTGCTGTCCGGCGGCCGCGAAGTGGAGTACTTTCTGCTGGCACAAAACCGTTCCGGTCTG
>DRLW01000156.1 GCA_011375275.1 Bacteroidota bacterium | reverse complement strand
TTTCGAATCCGGTTATATTGCAATCTGAAAATCTCATGATACAACAGGCCCACAGGCTCGCACCTGGTTAGCCTGCAAGGCATACCCACATCATAAAAACCCAATATAACTATATTTTTATTAAATAGTTACAAGAAGATAGATCAGGTTATCCACTTAACACAGCACGGTTACATCTTTGCGAGCAGACCGCCTGACCACAGCACGAGCCTGCACCGGAACGGTCATTCCGGTCTCTGTCTGGTACGTGGGCGAAAAGATGAGATCCCGGTATCTGGGCCAGCCCGGTTTGCTGAGTTAACTGAATACCCTGAAAACCTAGACACTCTGACGCAAAAAGGCCGGATCCCTGAAACGATGGCCGGATAGGTACACCTGCATCTTCGAACAAAACTTCCGTCATCCCGACATCCGCGTACGGGGCGATATCTTGTGAATCAATCGGTAAAGAAACCAGCAATGCAACTTCAACATATTTTTGCAACTCTTTCGAAAAAACAACAACTGCTGCAGAAAGGTGAGGGTGTTACCTTCACCATGCGTGACGGCAAAGAACAGCGCGGCGTGATCATGAGCGTTGGCCGGGTCAACTACCGCATCCACTGCGAGAGCGGAGAAATTTATCGCGTGCCCTTTGCCATGGTTCGCCTCGCCCGCGGGCCGATAAGAGTCCCGAAGCTCGAAGCCATCACCGGGGTTGAAACCGTGCTTCCCCTTGTTTTGCATGAAAGTGCACGTCTTTTGCGCGAAAACGGGATCGAACTCCCGGTGCGCTACAAAGCGCGTGTCTGGTCAACGCACTTCCGCAGTGATTCCCACGTGCAGTACGGGGAACGCTGCCTTCTTTACCAGCTCACTCCAGGCCCGGCACGCGATAACGTCGGCTCCAATCTCCGGCGATTCCGGATCACCACCACGGCGCCGGCCAGGTTGGCTATGCTGATCTGCCATGAAATCGCCCACGCCGTGGCGCATCATCGTTACGGGCCGCACATTGCCCACCATGGCAGGCAATTCTACTCCGTACTGCAGGAGCTCGTTGAAACAGAGTTCCCGGAAATCCGCAACCGCTTTACCGAGCTGCTGGCAGAGCACACCCAGGCACCGGCAAGCCTGAAAACCGCCTGACGGCAATCACCGTTTCAGCGAAGAAAAATCAGGGCCGGCAGCACAGCAGTATCACATCCAGACAGCAGAGTTTTATCCATGCACAGTTCAGACCCGGTAGTAGAAAAAGATCTGATCCTCGTACACATCGACAACAAACCCGCTTTTTTTGCTCGCGTGGAAGAGTTTGTCGCAGACCACAAGCCGCGCTGGTGGCATGTCAAACTATTGATTCTCCAGGTTCCGCCTGTCGTAACAACGTGGATTCTGCGCAAGGAGCAGATCAACGGTGAACCGTTTACCATGGGCGGGACACCGGTGCGCATCGAAAAAGTCCTGGTCCCCGAGGAAACCCACACCTCTGAAGAAGACCACGGTGAAGCAGAACCCGAGCAACCGGACGAGGAACCCAAACAGGGGAAAGCACGCATTCTGTCCCTCGGCAGCGATAAAAAAGAATAAGACCCGGTCACCGGGCGATTCCCTGCCCCTGCTTCCTGCAGAGTAAAAAGCCGCCTGCGCTCCTCTGGCAGGCATTTAACTGCCGGCCCTGTTCTTAGCCTGCCATCCGGAATTTCAGGCATCTGCACACTGTTGACATGAAAAGCTGAAAAGTTCAATCCCGCCGCCCAAGAAGCTTGCAATTACTATTAATCTTTTTTATAATAGAAGGCTCGGGAGCAACCGCTATTTTCCACTTTCGCTTTAACCCAAAAAGCTCTTTCAAGCTCTCCCGCCGCGTTTTAACTATCTCGTTTCGCAATCATCAGCACAACTCCGAAACGTTGTACAAGAAAAGGGAACATTCTCTTTTCCGGCTGGCAGAAGAACGCGATCATGGCCAGTAAGGGAATTGGAATTTTCCTGCTACAGCTTTACAATTGTTTCAGGTTATAAAATAAAGCTGCCCCGAAAGACGGGCCACATGCAGCGATGAACGAATAAGGAGTGCGGAAATGCCCAAAATATGTAAAGTGACCGATAAACTTGGAAGAACGTTCGAGTACAATGAAGGTCTTGAAGGCGTCATCGCCACCTCAAGCGAAATATGTTTTATCGATGGTGAAAAAGGCAAGCTTTTGTACAGGGGTATTCCCATTGAGCAACTCGCCGAGCACAGCACGTTTGAAGAGACCAGTTTTTTTCTGCTCTATGGCCACCTGCCCTCGCGTGATGAGTTAGAAGCCTATGAATCCCGTTTGAAATCCTACCGCCCGATCACCGGCGAAATACTGGAGTTTGCCCGTAAATTGGGTTCCCTGGCCAAGCCCATGCACCTGCTGCGAACCATCGTCTCTGCTGCCGGTGTTTTTGACCCCGATGCAGACAACAACTCCATCGAACGCAACGCAGCCCGGGCAGAGGAGCTGATCGCGCTCTTTCCGACCATCGTTGCAGCACTGCAACGCCTGCAGCAGGGCAAAGAGCCCATTGCACCAAATCCGGACCTGGGTCATGCGGCTAACTTTCTTTACATGCTCAACGGCGAGCAGCCGAACGACTATGCCGCCCGGGTATTCGATATCTGCCTGATCCTGCATGCAGAACACGGATTCAACGCCAGTACATTTACTGCCCGCGCTGTCATCTCGACCCTGACAGACATGTACAGCGCTGTCACCGCTGCGATCGGCAGCCTCAAGGGGCCTTTGCACGGTGGTGCCAATGAAGGTGTCATGCACCTGCTCAATGAAATCGGTGAGATCGAGCGCACCGAGGAGGTGGTGCTGGAAAAATTGCGCACTAAAACGAAAATCATGGGATTCGGCCACCGTGTGTACAAGGCACTCGATCCACGGGCAAAAATTCTCATGCAATTTTCTGAAAAACTGGCTCAGCTCACCGGCAATGAAAAATACTACAACATATCCAAAAAGGTAGAAGAGATCATGGCGCGCGAAGTTGGCGCCAAAGGCATTTATCCAAACGTCGATTTTTTCAGCGCTTCGGTCTATCACTACCTCGGCATCGACACCTCGCTGTTCACACCGATTTTCGCGGTCAGCCGCGTCTCCGGATGGACAGCCCATGTGCTTGAGCAACTGCATAACAACCGTCTTCTGCGTCCGAGAGCTGTCTATCTCGGCGAGTTCGACCGCTCTTATATCCCCATGTCCGAACGCTGAGCACGCCACAAACTCCTTAGCCCTGTCCGGTTTCCCCTGGCAGGGCTTTTTTTATTCCAGCATTGTCCACAACCTTTTGTCCGGAAATTATTGTCTGAAACCCGTCCTGAACGTAAGTTTATTTTCCCCGTGAGCGGCCGGCAACGATGCCTGCGCATCTGGTCAGAAATTTTTTGGAGCACGTCATCAACAGCAAACTTTCAATACGCGATTTCTCTATCGGCATCGCTCTGGTGCTGATCTGGATTTTTTTCGCTCTGCAATCAGATAAATTTCTCAGCCCGCGTAACCTGTCCCTGCTGTTCATCGAGCTTTCGGTGACAGCTACCCTGGCCCTGGGTATGCTCCTGGTTCTGCTGCCCGGGATGATCGACCTGTCTGTCGGCAGTGGCGTCGGTCTGATCGGCGGGATCGCCAGCGTGCTGGTTTTTCATCACCACGTGCCGGCCCCGCTGGCCATGGCCACCGGCGTCCTTTTCGGGCTGGTCGTCTGGAGTTTGATGGGCCTGCTGATCAGCAGCCAGCGCATCCCGGCCTTTATCATCACCCTCGGCGGCCTTTTGGTTTTTAAGGGAGCGTTCTGGCTGATCATCCGCAACGCGACCGTACCGGTTACGGCCGGAAATAGCGCGAACATGTATTCACTGCTCACCACATGGGTCTTCCCGGAATGGGCAGGCTATCTTCTGGTCATCGTCACCGGCAGCGGGCTGGTGCTGGCCAAAATTCGCAGCCGGGCGCAGCAGAAACAGTACGGCTTTGCCGTAGAAGACGCCGAGCTGACCTTCCTCAAGCTGTTCGTCAGCATCCAGGCTCTGCTGTTGATGGTCATCGTGCTCAACCAGTTCCGCGGCGTGCCCCTGTCGCTTGTCATCCTCGGTGTGCTCACATTTCTCATCTGGCTGATCACTAACCATACTCCGTTCGGGCGCTATCTCTACGCCATCGGCGATAACGAAGAAGCAGCTTTGCTCTCCGGCATACCTGTCAAAAAAATCATCATCGGTGCCTACACGCTGCTCGGAGCCATCGTTGCGCTGACAGGATTCATGCAGACCGCCTATGCCGGCGCCTCAACCACAACGGTCGGCGATCTGATGGAACTCGACGCCATCGCCGCGTGCGTAATAGGCGGCACCAGCCTGAAAGGAGGGCGCGGCACAGTGACCGGCGTACTTTTTGGAGCCCTGATCATGACCAGCCTGCTCAACGGCATGACCCTGCTGGCGGTTTCGCCGGAGCTGAAATACATCGCCCGGGGCTCTGTGCTGATCCTCGCCGTATGGATGGATGTCTGGCTCACGCGCAGAAGCCCAGCCTGAGATTGCTATGGCATCGCGGATCATCTGCTCAAAAACCTCACCAAACTCCTGCCCACTAAACAGCCCCTGCTAACTGCGGAGAAAAACAACATGTGGTTTACCGGGCAGTTACTTTTCGGCACAAATGAAAAGCCCGGCGACCGGAACTTGGTGTCCGATCACCGGGCTTTTTTCTCAACTGTTCTTCAAGCAGCTCGCCTGAGCACAGCACGTGCCAGAGTCTGGCACCGTACTGCGCCTGGCCGGAATGACCGCTGCATCAGGCCCGGTCAGCCGGGTTAACCCGTTACCCTGGCCCAGACTCATCAAAGAAAATTACAACAACCGCCGCTCCCAGGGGTACGGACGCGGGATGACGTCATCTGCCGAGCGGTACTTGATCAACGTCACTTTGTTGCCGGGGGCGTGAAATGTCACCTCATCCATGAACTGGCGCATCATAAATATCCCCCTCCCGCGCGGTGAGAACAGATTCTCCTTGGACGTCGGATCCGGCAGGCTATCGGGGTCAAATCCCGGCCCTTCATCGCTGATATCGATGCGTGCACTCTCCTGGCTGACTTCGGCATGAATATGCACATATTTGCTCTCATCGAGCTTATTACCGTGCTCCATGGCGTTGGTGAGCGCTTCCACGAAAGCAACTTTAACGTTGATCTGCCGCAGGGTGATGATGCCGTGCTTGAACAGTTCTTCCGTGAGGTAATAGACCAGCCCGCCCAGCAGTTCGAGTTTGCTCGGTATCGAGGCCTCGATACGAGAACGCAGATAGGGCAATACCTGAACGTAGCGCAGGTACTCCATGCGGAAATTGACCAGCCGATCGATGGCAGAGGTCAGCTTGTTCTGGTCAGCGCTGTCACCGACAAAATGGTTGGCGCCACTGATGATGGAGTTCTGGATGGTCTCCCCATCACAACCATCGGCGAGGGAGAGGATGGGCAGCAGCGGATAACGTGAACGTACGGCTGCGATTGTGGCCATACTCGCCCCGGACATGTCGAGTTCGACGAGGACCATATCAGGCGTGTTTTTTTCCAACCAGGTCATCAGTGTGGAGCGGTTATAAAATTCGGTGACATCATAACCGTTGTTCGACAATGCTGTGGTCAGAAAATAATCGGAACGTCTGTTCTTACGCAGCAGGGCAAGAGTCGCAGACCTCGTCCTGATGAGGTCGGGTAGTTGGGTTGCCTTTTCCAAAGTTCCTTCTTTGTTGAGGTGAAATCCGCATCTGGCCCGTCAACAGACCAGTCTGAATATTCAGAACATGCTCGAAGATGCTCTACCAACGACATCCCCCGAAAGCTGTACTCAAATTTTCATAAATTCACGTTCTGCACAGGGGCGCCGGAGTGTATCAAACCGCCCGTCTCAGTTCAGCAGGCGAGTCCTCATCGGCGGTATTCTTCCTGTTTGTACTGTGCTGGGATATTGAAAAGAGAAGCATCGATCGGCGCTATACTGTATTTTTTCGTCACCGTCGTGGTTTCCATCAGTACTTTTGGCCCGGAATCTTCTTTTTTCTTTTTGCCGAAGCCCTTCCCGAACCCTTTCATCAACCCGCCGAGGGAGCTGGGGATTTCAACAGAGTTATCGTCCATACCCGGCCGGCCCGAGGCATCTCCCTTAAACATGAAGCGTGACTTCGATGCCAGAGTCATGCCTTTGAGCTTTTTCATCTCATCCTGCACCTGCTCAAAGCCTTCAGCGAGTTCTTCGTTATTGCGCTTTAACATATCCAGAAACCCGCCATAGCCCATCCGGCCGGAGAGACCTCCCATTTTCTCCAGCATTTTACGGTTAAATGCCTCATACTCGTCCAGGTTCTGGATCTCTTCAGACTGCCAAAGCGTGGTCTCGATATTCATTTCGCCAGAGCCCCCTTCCGACTCATCGACCGATTCAGCCACTGCCTTTGTCCTCATTTTAAGGATATACTCTTCCGCCTTGTAGCCGGCAATTTTTTTGCTCTTTCCCGTTGGATCTACGGTCAACTCGAACTCAGTGGAAATATTCGGGCTCTCTTCTTCAGAACGTCTCGCTTGTTTATCAGCAAAACTCTCCGTTGCTCTCTCCATCATGGCCTTCATCTCTGCAAAGGACATAACG
>DRLW01000155.1 GCA_011375275.1 Bacteroidota bacterium | reverse complement strand
CTGTAATACCCGCCGGCACCGCCGAGCCGTACTGATCTCAGAAAAGAGCTGACCCTCTGCCATGGACGAAAACAGACACTACTTCACGCCTTCTGCCCCAGCCCGCACGGAATTCACGATCAAAAAAAGCCGCTTCATCGCCGATCTGCGCCCGGCTGCGGACAAGGAGACGGTCGAGTCTGCGCTGACTGCTGTGCGCGAGGAGTTTGCCGACGCGCGCCACCATTGTTATGCCTGGAGGCTCAGCAGCGGAGCATACCGTGCCGATGACGCCGGCGAGCCGGCCGGCAGTGCCGGCAAACCGATTCTGCAGGCGCTGGAAACGCGTACCGTCTGCGACGCTGTGCTGGTTGTGACACGCTATTTCGGGGGGATTAAACTCGGTATCGGCGGGCTGATTCGCGCGTATGGCCAGGCTGCATTTCAGGTTTTGGATGCAGCACAGCTCCGCGAAGTGAGCCCGGTGATGACATTGGAGATTTCTTTCAGTTATGATACGACCGGTACGGTACGGCAGATTCTCACCCGTTTCGATGCCGCCATCCTCGACACCGGCTTCAGCGATCGCACCAGTTTGCGCATCAGCGTGGCCGCGGCACAGGCAGATGCCTTGCGGCAGCAACTTATCGACGCCACCAGGGGAGCGATAGATTTTCGATGAACAGTGACACTCTGATCGTCTTGATCGCTTTTTTACTGTCCGGGTTGTATTCCGGGACCGAAGCTGCCATGTACAGCGTGCACCGTCTTAAAATCCTCGTGCTGCTGCGCCAGCGCGTACACGGTGCCGCGCTGGTGGAAACCTATCTGCGCCATCCGGATCGCTATCTCAGCACCATCCTCGTCGGGAATAACTTCGCCAATATCATTTTCGGCTCGTTCATGGCGGTCGTGCTCGGCAGCTATCATTACAATGAGTTCGTCATCGCGATTATCTCCACGGCTGTCATTCTCATCTTTGCGGAAATTTTGCCCAAGGCCATGATTCGCCTGCTGGCCGAGCGTGCTGCGCTCAAACTGGTCTTCCCGCTGCGCTTTTCGGAGATCGTCTTTGCCCCGCTGATCCATCTGCTGGGCAGGGCGGCGCGCTTTTTGACCAGACGATTTCAGCAGGAAGGCCCCTCCGGCAGCGGGCGGCTTTCCAAGGATGAGATCAGCTATCTCTTCCGCGAAAGCCGCGCAATCGGCCTGATCGATCTGCAGGATGAGGATATCGTGCAGAAAGTGATGCGCCTGAGCAATCTGAAACTGCACAAAATCATGGTGCCGCGCACAGAAGTCATCGCCCTGCCGGCAACAGCCACGCTGGACGAAATCGCTGACACCATCACCCGCCGCCGCATTACCCGCGTGCCCATTTACCGCGAAACCCTCGACGATATCGTTGGAATTATCGTGGCATTGGATATGTTTCAGCAATCAGCGACAGAGGAATCGCTGATCCGAACTGTGCCCTATCTTTCGGAAACCACCACAGCACTGCGGGCCTTGCGCGAACTGCAGAAGATGAACGTCAGCATGGCCGTGGTCATCGACGAATACGGCGGCACAGCGGGTATCATTACCCTTGAGGATATTTTTGAAGAGATTTTCGGTGAAATCGATGATGAACACGACGAAACCGAGCCGGCTGTTCAGGAAGTGGCGCCCGGCGTCTTCATCGTTCCGGGGCGAGAAGAGATCAGCCATCTGCAACGCGATCTTGGCCTTGAGCTGCCTGAGGGTGATTATGAAACCGTGGCAGGCTTGATAATCCACGAACTCGGCCGCATTCCGACGCAGGGGGAAAAACTCGAACTACCCAACTGCACCCTGACCGTTCTGCATGCTTCCAGAAAGCGTATTCACAAAGTGCGCATCGCGGTGCAGCGCGGAGCTGTTGGGCAATAAGCTGATATGCCAACACACACTCTGTGGAGACTGATATGATAACGCGGAATCGTTTTGCAACCCTCATTTTGCTCGCTCACCTGTCAGTTGTTAGCGCCTCTGCCCAGACCGCTCAAGCCTATCCGGTTGATGAAAAAAAGCCTCTCTTCGTCGATGAGAGCATCGGCGAAATCTATGTTTTAGCCGATGTGCAGCCAAAGGCATTTTCCGGCATGTTTAAAATGACCTCGAACTATCATGCCGTGGTCTGGAAAGAGGGCCGCGCTGCAGGTTCTGCTCTGATCGTGTCCTATATCGATGATGTCGCGTTTCACGATGCACTGCTTCAGCTCGGCGGAGAGCCGGGCAACAATCTCGAGATGGCAGCATGGAACGAGCGCAAAAACCCCCGGAGCGATGCGCCGGATCAGCGTATCGACGGCACGCCGGTGGAGATGCTGGTCTGGTGGCCGGGGCTTGACTACCCTCTGCCCGTGGATAGCCTGTTTACTGATCCCGGAGGCCGCGGCATCGATTTGCGTTTCGGAGGCAACAAGGCCCTGATTCCTGAGTGGCGCTCCGGTTGCTTTGTCTGCCTGTACAGTTGCCCGGGAAGCAAGGTCGGCAACCGGGCCTATACGATCCGGGATTACGTCAAAGGCACGACGAAATTCGAAGCCAACATGCGCCTCTTGCCGAAGAAAAAAACACGTGCTGTGCTGATTTTTCGCCTCAAAGAGTAGTGCTTTTTCAGGCTCTCCCCCGAATCGTGTGCGTGGAGGCAGGGTTTAGCATATCTACCGGCAAAGACGATTTGCAGCGGCTGTGATGGAAGAATGCACGTGCCGGAAGACGCTCTCCCTGGCCCGGCGCAGAATTTTAAGGGACACTCCGAACTCAGGGTGAAACGTTTGTAGTGCGCGATTTTGTCGTGCCTGAAAGCCGCTAATTTTACGGTGGTGCCGGGATATCATCTTTTCGAGCACGTGCCTGAGTCTGGGGGATTCCGGTCTTCCGCTGCG
>DRLW01000154.1 GCA_011375275.1 Bacteroidota bacterium | reverse complement strand
GAACCTCCCGGCGCTGAGCATCCGCTGGTCGGCCGGCCGGATGTGATTCATGTGCCTCATCTCGGTGCCAGTACGGCTGAAGCCCAGGCCCGCGTCGCGACGGAGGTTGCACAGGTGATCACCTCCTTTTTTGTGGAAAAAAAGATGACCACGGTTTTGAACAAAGAGCCTATCCAGGGGACTTCATAAGTGTGCACAACGATCGGGTCTGGTTATCCGCTTGATCCAGCAAATCGGGCCTGATCGAGATATCAACATCTGTCATTCCGGCCAAGCGAAGCGCGGTGCCGGAATCTCATCTTTTCGGGTACACGCCAGAGTCTGGGAGAATCCGGTCTCTCCGTCGGTGAAACCGGAATGATGGTTCTGGTGCAGGTGCCTGCTGGTCAGGCGGGCCAGGTTGGAAAGATGCAACCGAGCTGAGTGGAACTGGATAGCCTGAACTGCCGGGTAATACACTGTTGTGGGTTAAGCGAATTTCGCGTGGCTGAGAGAGTTTATCGCTCATCTCGCTTCCCTTGCGCGAAAAGAGAAGTCAATAAATCGGATCAAGCCGTCAGGCTTAAATCTGGAGTGCTATGACGAGAATACTCATTGCTGAAGATGACCGCAATGCCCTGAGCGGGTTGATGGAAATTCTGCGCGAAGAAGGCTACGACACGGTCGGTGTCGATAGCGGCAAAAAGGCGATAAAGGCCCTGGAAAGGGAAAAGTTCGATATTCTGCTCACAGACCTGCGCATGCCAGACCTCGACGGTATGCAGGTTTATGAGCACTCATTGCAGATATCTCCGGAAATGAAGACCATCGTCATGACCGCGTACAGCTCTGTCAAGGATGCTGTGGATGCGATGAAACGCGGGGTGTACGAATATCTGACCAAGCCCCTCGATCTGGATGAGCTTTTTGTTATTCTGCACAAGGCCATATCCGAGCTCTCCCTGCTGCGTGAAAACGAGGAGCTGAAAGACCGGCTGCGCAGTTCTTTCCGCTTCGAAAACATCATCGGACGCAGCGAGCCGATGCAACGCGTTTTCAAGACCATCCGCAAGGTTGCCCAGAGCGATGCCACGGTTCTGATTCGCGGAGAGAGCGGGACAGGCAAGGAGCTGGTTGCGCGTGCCATCCATTACAACAGCAAGCGTTCCGAAAAACCGCTTGTGGAGATGAGCTGCGCCAGCTTTCCGGAGACGCTGCTCGAAAGTGAACTTTTCGGATATGAAAAAGGTGCTTTTACCGGGGCCACAGGGCGAAAGGCCGGCCGGTTTGAGTTGGCCAACGGCGGCACGATCTTCCTCGATGAGATCGGTGAAATAACCGGCAGTGTACAGACAAAGTTGCTGCGAGTGTTGCAGGAAAAGGAAATCAGCCGCCTCGGCGGCACCGAAGCCATTAAAGTGGATGTGCGCGTGGTTACGGCAACCAACCGTGACCTCGAAAAAGCCCTCGCGGACGGCAGTTTCCGTGAAGATTTGTACTACCGCCTGAACGTCATCCCTATCGTCCTGCCCCCCCTGCGCGACAGGAAAGACGACATTCCTCTACTCGTCGATCACTTCATCCGCAAGTACACCCGCCAGAATAACCGCGAGCCGATGGAGATTACCGAATCGGCGCTGGAACTGTGTATGAAATATCACTGGCCGGGCAATGTCCGCGAGCTGGAAAATGCCATCGAAAACGCGGTTGTGCTCGGTGAGGGCAGTCAGATCTTGCCGGAAAATCTGCCCATCCACCTCAGTGCCCGCGATGCCGGCTCGGTTTCAAACATCGAGTTGCTGTTCAATGCCGGCGAGACCTTCCGCGAGAAAGTAGAGTTTGCCGAAAAACTGGTGCTCGAAGAAGCCATCCGCAAGGCCGGCGGCAACAAATCCGAAGCAGCCAAACGCCTCGACATCAGTCTGCGCACCATGCGGTACAAAATCAAAAAATACAACCTGTAACCTGCAGATTTCCTCCCGTCCTCTCGTTACACCGCTCCCGCGGTGTAACGCCCCGTTTGCCGCTCCTGCGGCAGGGCACACGAGGAACGGTATTCCACGAGCCTGAAAATTCGTACCAATCTATACTGCGGAGATTCCGGGATTAGAGTAAAATTGGTGATTTGGCGCGCTGAAGCGCGCACTACGAACGCCCTCCCGTCACACCGCTCTAGCTTCTTCCAATCTCACCCCACTCGCTTTTTGTCTCGGCGTTGCGGAATCCGCCTCAGTTTTTGTGGATAAGTATGTCTATTGTAATTTTATGCGGCAAGTGGTAAGAAAATGCATCGTTCAGAGTTCTGTAAGAGCTATTAGAATTTCTAAACCAAAAAAATGCCGGATGAAGATTTCAAACAATAATCTGCGACTATGCAAAATCATACCGAATGGGGTGAAACATATTGCACACTTTTTCTGTGCATTTTGATTTGGAAGCAGTTTTTTGGAAGCAAATATTTTTAACTTTATCAAAAACAACAATTTATCTTTTTTGATATTTTTGATGTATTACACTATTGTAGCT
>DRLW01000153.1 GCA_011375275.1 Bacteroidota bacterium | reverse complement strand
GTGATGCCGTCTGGGTCGCTGTCGATGGCTACACCCAGGCAACCCCTCTGGCAGCAGCAGCGGACAGCGCCATTCCCTTCAC
Organism: Bacteroidota bacterium; assembly: GCA_011375275.1. Lineage (GTDB taxonomy): Bacteria > Zhuqueibacterota > Zhuqueibacteria > Zhuqueibacterales > Geothermadaptataceae > Geothermadaptatus. The sequence continues at coordinate 5,846 of DRLW01000153.1, read as the reverse complement.
CACCAACTGGATGGATGCTTTTCTCGGCTTTATCCCCGGCTCAATGGGCGAAACTTCCGCTCTGGCCTGCCTTATCGGCGCATTCATTCTCGTCGTCACCGGTGTGGGCTCGTGGAAAATCATGCTCAGCATGGTGCTGGGCACGGTATCGCTGGCCGCATTGCTGAACGCCATCGGCAGCAGCAGCAACCCCATGTTTGCCCTGACGCCGGAATGGCATCTGGTTCTCGGCGGCTTTGCCTTTGGCGCTGTTTTTATGGCTACAGACCCGGTCAGCGCAGCAATGACGGAAGCGGGCAAATGGGTATATGGCTTCCTCATCGGCGCACTGGTCGTGCTGGTGCGTGTGGTCAATCCGGCCTTCCCCGAAGGCGTGATGCTGGCCATTCTGTTCGGTAACGTCTTTGCGCCGATCATCGACAAAATTTTCATCAATCGGAATATCAAGAGGAGGCTGGCGGGCTATGCAAAATGAAACCATCGGCAAAACATTTGCCGTCGCGCTCGGTGTCTGCCTGGTCAGCTCTATTTTCGTCTCCTATGCCGCGGTTTCGCTGCGTGATAAACAGATCGAAAATAAAAAGCTGGACAAGGTCAAAAACATCCTGATCGCCGGCAATCTGTATGATCAATCGAGAAGCATTCAGGAAATTTATAACCAATATATCAAAGCGGAAATCATCGATCTCAAAACCGGTGATCCCCTTCCGCAGGACCAGTACAACGATGACCTCAACCCGGATGATTTTGACATCCAGGCCATCGCAGACAACCCGGACTACAGCGAGCCGCTGCCGGCTGAGAAAGATATTGCCGGCATTCGCAGGCTGCCCAGATATATGGCGGTTTACCGGGTCATCGAAGACGGTGAACTGACCAGAATCATCGTTCCGGTCTTCGGCAAAGGCCTGTGGTCCACTCTGTACGGTTTTCTGGCCATCGACAAAGATTTCAAAACAGCCAGCGGGCTGACTTTTTACCAGCATGGCGAGACCCCCGGTCTTGGCGGCGAGGTGGACAACCCGCTCTGGAAAGCAAGCTGGAAAGGCAAGCAGTTGCTCGACGATCAGGGCAATGTGCTGATCGAGGTGATCAAGGGTAAAGTCGTGCCGTCCAGCCCGAAAGCCGATCACCAGGTCGATGGTCTTTCCGGAGCCACTCTGACCACGCGCGGCATCAACAGTCTGATCCGTTTCTGGCTGGGTGAAAACGGCTACGGCCCGTTCCTGAAAAAGCTCAAGGAGGGCAGCAACAATGAGTAAATACAGAGAAATTTTATTCGGGCCGATTTTCGACAACAACCCGATCGGCCTGCAGGTGCTGGGCATCTGCTCCGCGCTGGCTGTGACGACGAAAATGGAAACCACTGTGGTTATGGCCCTGGCTGTGACGCTGGTTACGGCCTTTTCCAATCTCTTCGTCAGCCTGATCCGCAACTCCGTGCCTTCGAGCATCCGCATTCTGGTCGAAATGACGATCATCGCCTCGCTGGTGATCATCGCCGATCAGATCATCAAGGCGTATGCGTATGAGACCAGTAAATCCCTGTCGATTTTCGTGGGTCTGATCATCACCAACTGCATCATCATGGGCCGCGCCGAAGCTTTTGCGCTGAAAAACCCTCCGGGTGTCAGCTTCCTCGACGGTATCGGCAACGGGCTGGGCTACAGCTTCGTGCTGCTGGTCGTCGGCTTTACGCGCGAGCTGCTCGGCTCCGGCAAGCTTTTCGGCAACGTCGTCCTGCCCCTGACGACCGAGGGAGGCTGGTACACTGCCAACGGCCTTTTCCTGCTCTCGCCGAGCGCCTTTTTTCTGATCGGATTGCTCATCTGGGTGATCAGAACCTTTAAACCCGAGCAAGTCGAGGAGGCCTGAGATGCTTGAACATTATCTGAGTTTGTTTATCAAATCGATCTTCATCGAAAACCTGGCGCTGGCCTTTTTTCTGGGCATGTGTACTTTTCTCGCTGTCTCGAAAAAGGTTGAAACAGCGGTCGGACTGGGTATTGCCGTCATCGTCGTGCAGACCATCACCATCCCGGTGAACAATTTCATCTACACCAATGTGCTCAAGGCGGGTGCGCTTTCCTGGGCCGGCCTGGAAGAGGTTGATCTCACCTTCCTCGGCCTGATCACCTACATCGGCGTCATCGCAGCCATGGTGCAGATTCTCGAAATGGTACTGGACAAATTTGTCCCGAGCCTGTACAACGCTCTGGGCATTTTTCTGCCGCTGATCACGGTGAACTGCGCTATCCTCGGTGGTTCGCTGTTCATGGTCGAACGCAATTACGATTTCGCCGAAAGCGTCGTCTTTGGTCTCGGCGGCGGTACCGGCTGGGCGCTGGCAATCATCGCGCTGGCGGGCATCCGTGAAAAGATGAAGTACAGCAACGTTCCTGCCGGGCTGCGCGGACTGGGTATCACCTTTATCACCGTCGGCCTGATGGCCATGGCATTTATGTTATTTTCCGGAATTCAACTGTAGAGAGCAACCCGCTTTTTGCAACAACCCGGTGCCAGATGCCCGGATTGCGGGATAACTGAAAATCTTCTCCGGATGTTCCGGACAACTCATTGATAATAATACAGCTAACGCAAGTATTTGCAAGCTTATGAATTTTTCAGGATAAACGAAATGAGTGATTTCAATCTGATTTTACTCGGCGTCGTCATGTTCACGGTGATCGTCCTCATTCTCGTTGCGGTCATCACCTTTGCCCGCTCGAAGCTGGTCGCCAGCGGCAGTGCGCATATCACCATAAATGACGACCCGGAACACAGCATCGATATCCCCCTCGGGGGCAAGCTGCTCAATGCACTCGCCAGCCAGAGCATTTTCGTCCCCTCTGCCTGCGGTGGTGGTGGCACCTGCGCCCAGTGCAAAGTGCGCGTACTCGAAGGCGGTGGCGATATCCTGCCTACGGAAACCTCGCACATCAACCGGCGTGAAGCCCGCGAAGGCTATCGTCTCTCCTGCCAGGTCGCGGTTAAAGGTGATATGAAAATCGAGGTGCCGGCAGAGGTCTTCAGCGTCAAGAAGTGGGAATGTACTGTCCGCTCCAACCACAACGTGGCGACTTTCATCAAGGAGCTGGTGCTGGACTTGCCGGAAGGTGAAAATGTCGATTTCCGTGCCGGAGGTTATATCCAGATCGAGGCGCCGCCGCACACAGTGTACTACAAAGATTTTATCATCGAAGAAGAGTACCGCGATGCCTGGGATCGGTTTAACATGTGGCAGTACGTCTCCAAAGTTGATGAGCCGGTCGTGCGCGCCTACTCCATGGCAAACTACCCGGATGAAAAAGGCATCATCATGCTGAACGTGCGTATTGCCTCACCGCCGCCCAACATGCCGAAAGTTCCGCCCGGCAAAATGTCATCGTACATTTTCAATCTCAAACCCGGCGACAAGGTCACCATTTCCGGGCCGTACGGAGAGTTCTTCGCCAAAGATACGGATAACGAAATGGTCTTCATCGGCGGCGGTGCTGGTATGGCCCCCATGCGTTCGCACATCTTCGACCAGCTCAAACGTCTGAAAACCAAGCGTAAAATCACCTTCTGGTACGGCGCGCGCAGTCTGCGCGAGATGTTCTACGTCGATGATTTCAACAAACTGGCCGAGGAAAACGAAAACTTCAACTGGTATGTCGCGCTTTCCGAGCCGCAGCCAGAGGACAACTGGACCGGCCTGACCGGCTTCATCCACCAGGTGCTGTATGATAATTACCTCAAAGATCATCCTGCGCCTGAGGACTGTGAATACTACATCTGCGGGCCGCCCATGATGAACGCTGCTGTTACCAAGCTGTTGTCCGATCTCGGCGTTGAACCCGAGAATATCCTGTACGACGATTTCGGGGGGTGAGATTTCTCCCGGGCACCGCACCAGCAGCCGCAGGCCGCGTATTTTGAACCAGACTCATCGCAAAGCTTGCTTTTGATCCGCTCAGTGATTATCATTCAGAACACGCGATGCGGATGTGCTGCAACCGCAGGTGTCCTTTTCGGGAAATTTTTGAAACTGATAAGCCTGACCCTTTCCCGAAATGGTCAGGCTTTCGTTTTTTCCATCTGTCTTCCTGATGAATTCCGTTTCCGGAACCCCAGGCGGGTGTTCCGGACTGTATTTTCATAGCAGTTTCATATTGTGCAGAGTGCGCGCCAGTACACGGGTGCGTTTTGAAAAATGGTGTGAAAGCGATCCTGCGCTCTATTCAGGATCACGATGAGCTCAGACCCATCTCCCCGCATATAGACCGCCCGCGAGCCAAGCGCACGCACAGGCTTCGGGCATGGAACGGAGAACCCCGCTCATGACCGGACTTCGGAACTGTCTGTTTCCCGGACGGCAAACCGGTCCTGCTACTCACCCAATTCAAGGAGGTCGCTATGAAAACTGCAGAAGAAATCATCCAGGAAAAAGGCACGGGAATGATCTGTGTCTCGCCGGATACGACCATCCACGATGCCCTGAAGATCATGGTCGATAAGGGTATCGGTGCCATGCTTGTGCAGGACGAAAGCGGCATCGTTGGTATCTGGACGGAAAGGGACCTGATGAAAAACACCCTTCAGGAAGGCTTTGACCCGAAAACCGCCCGAATCGGTGATTACATGACCCGGGATCTGGTTTCGGCCAAACATGATGACAGCATGTACAAACTGCTGGATGTCTTTCTCGGCCGTCGCCTGCGCCACCTGCTGATCGAAAAAGACGGCACCTATATCGGTATGCTCTCCAGCGGCGATGTCATCAAAGCCAACCTCGTCGAGAAAACCAAAGAGCTCGAGGACATGAATGAGCTCATGAGCTGGGAATTCTACGAAAACTGGCGTTGGACGAATAAAAAGTAACCATGCCAACTGAAACCATATCCCTGGACAACGGCGCCCTCCTCACCATTCGCGATGCACAGGTGCAGGATGCTGTTGCGCTGTTGCGCTACCTCGACACCATCGGTGGGGAAACCGATTTTCTCACTTTTGGTGCCTACGAGTTTTCCCACTCCCTCGAGGAAGAGGAGGCGTACATCCAGGAATGTTTGCACACAGATAACAAGCTACTCATCCTCGGCCTCATCAACGATGAGATCGTCGGGGTTCTGCACTTCACCGGCGAGGCAAAACGCCGCATGCGCCACAGCGGTGAATTCGGCGTCAGCGTGCCCAAAGCACACTGGGGTCTGGGCATCGGCTCCCATCTGATCCGCACCATGATCGAGTGGGCCAAAGCCGGTGAGGTGATCAGAAAGATCAATTTGCGCGTCCGGTCCGATAATGTGCGCGCCATCAGGCTTTACGAAAAATTTGGATTCACCCGCGAGGGTGAAATCTCACGCGAGTTCCTCATCGATGGCATCTTCTACAGCAACATCTTCATGGGCATGCCCATCGACTGAACTCGGCACACACACTCATCCATACAGAACGCAGCCGAGGAACATGACAACGGCCTACGAGCAGGAAGCCCGGGGGACAGACCACCGGCCAGAACACAACAGCCAGAAACGTTTCACAGACCAGCCGGGCGATCGTACTACCGGACGCCCGGCGGTGGTCTTCCGCCTCATGCGGCTGCTGCTGGCCCTTATGCTGCCCGCCCTTTTTACCTGCTCACCATCCGCCGGCCTGCACACCTACACCGGCCGCACCATGGGCACGACATTTTCCGTAAAAATCGTTTTACCCGCCCAGCCGGCATCCCCCGATCCTACGCAGGTGAACAGCGCCATCGACAGCCTGCTGCTGCAGGTCAACCAACAGATGTCAACCTATATCCCCGATTCCGAGCTCTCCCGTTTTAACGCTTCGAGCAGTACGGACTGGTTTGCCGTGTC
>DRLW01000152.1 GCA_011375275.1 Bacteroidota bacterium | reverse complement strand
GAAAATCGCACAGCGCAGGTCTTAAAAGACTTGACAGTCTATTGAAATAGATTATATTAGACTTGAGTGTCCATTGACTTGAGGAGGGATGCGATGATTTCACACCATGTTTCGTTTGAACTTTACGTCCAACCTGAGAGGCCGTGTCTCTTCCGGAACGGGCATCTGCCTGTGGTTTCGTCTTCCGGAGACCGGCTGCCACACCCTGCCACCTCCTCATTTTCTTTACTTCAATTGCGTGCATTGAGTCATTCCATGATTATGAATCGTATGTTAAACCAAAAGTAAGGAGAGCGTTATGGAAGATGAAAAAGTACATCCGCTCCAAAAGCTGCTGGATAATCCATGGCTTTTGCTGGCACTGGGGCTGCTGGTACCGATCATTTCGTACACGATCTGGGGCTGGATTGAGTTGGCAATGATGTCTGAAGCACTGTTACCATAACGAAAACGCACACAAGAGGAGGAAAAGAATGAGTATACAAGCGCCAGCAAAAGGTTGGTTCGGCCCGCCTGTCGGTGCCGAAAAGCTCTGGATCGGCGTGGCGCTGATCTGGTGCATCATCATGTCTCTGGCGATGCCCTATTACCACTTCAAGGGCAAACAGAACTCGACAGGTGAATCCTATGCTGTCGAGCCGGCTCGTTTTGTCGATCGCGTGAACCGTTTTGTGGAAACGAATCAGGTGGGTGAAGAAGTCGTCACCGTTTCCGGTATTGAAAAGAAGATTCCGATCGTCGAAGGTGTCCCGGGCGGGGATGTCTATCTCCTGGGGAGAACCTGGGAATGGTATCCGATTCTGAAGCTGAAAAAAGGCCAGACCTACCGTGTGCACATCTCGTCTGCAGACCTGCAGCACGGTTTTTCGTTGCTGCCGATGAACATGAATTTTCAGATTCTGCCGGGTTATGACCATGTTTTGACACTGACGCCGACATCTTCCGGGGAGTTTCAGATCATCTGCAACGAATTCTGTGGAATTGGCCACCATATCATGACCGGAAAGATAATTGTAGAATAGGGAGGAGTGACGATGGGAAATTTTGATCCACAAAGGGTCCGAACATGCAAGACGACCGGGCTGAATGTCTGCCTGGACGCCCAGTTTTTTATCAAGGCCAACGCGGTTTTTGCGGTCGTGTTCTTACTTGTCGGCGCCATCGCGGCCATACTGCTTGCTCTGACGCGCTGGCCTGCCGTACACCTGCTCAATGATGTCTGGTATTATCGTATCCTCACCCTGCACGGGCTGAACATGCTCATCTTCTGGATTCTGTTCATGGAGGTGGCGATTCTCTATTTTGCCTGTACCAGTCTGTTGAACTCACGGCTGGCAGCGCCGAAAGTCGCCTGGGCCTCCTTTCTGATGATGCTGATCGGCGCCATCATGGTCGATGTCATCATCCTGATGGGAAAAGGTGACGTCCTGATGACCTCCTACGTTCCTCTGCGCGGTCATCCGCTATTCTACCTCGGCATCATTCTCGTCGCTGTCGGAACGCTGACAGCGGTCATCCTCTTTTTTGCCACAATCTATATTGCCCGCAGGGACAAAACCTACGAAGGCTCGATGCCGCTGGTGACCTTTGGCGCCCTCGCAGCAGCGATCATTGCAACGGTGACGCTCTTGCACGGCGCTGTCGTCATGATTCCGACCTTCACCTGGTCACTGGGCCTGACGCCAACACCGGATGCGGGCTGGTACCGGCTGATCTGGTGGGGACTCGGACACATGTCGCAACAGGTCAATGTCTGTGCCATGGTGGCAGTCTGGTATTTCCTCGCCACTCTGACCACAGGTGCCAAACCGGTGAACGAAACCGTCAGCCGCGTGGCTTTCGTGCTTTATATTCTGTTCATCAACCTGGCTTCGGCCCACCACCTGCTCGTCGATCCCGGTCTGGGGGCATCGTGGAAAATCTGGAACACTTCTTACGCCATGTACCTCGCCGTGCTCGCCTCGCTGATCCACGGCTTTACCATCCCCGCCTCTATCGAGGTGATCCAGCGTGTCAAAGGCTTTACCCGGGGGATTTTCAACTGGCTGACCTCAGCTCCGTGGAGTGATCCGGGATTCTCATCTGTAGTATTGTCCATGATCATCTTCGGCTTTATCGGTGGCATTACCGGTGTCACCATCGGGACGGAGCAGATCAATATCATCGCGCACAATACGCTGCGCGTGCCCGGCCACTTCCACGCAACCGTCGTCGGCGGGACGACTCTGGCCTTCATGGGGCTGGCTTACTATGTCGTGCCGTTGATTTTTCAGCGGGAGTTTTTCATGAAATGGCTGGCCAGAATTCAGCCCTATATCTTTGCCGGCGGCATCACGCTGATGTCCATCGGTATGTCCTTTGCTGGCTCCAACGGCGTGCCGAGACGGCACTGGGACGTCGAGTTCACCGGTGCAGGCATCGGTGCCGGATTCGATGCCGGGGCGCATTTCATGCTCGGCCTTATGGGCATTGGCGGAACCATCGCTTTTATCGGTATGCTGATCTTTATCCTGCTCACCGTGGCCACGGTCTTTTTTGGCAGATCAAATGCCGAAACCGGCATGGTGAGCTGGCAGTCTGCTGATCGCATGAAGATGATCAGCGATGCTGCCGGTAAAGAAGCGGAGTTTGAGGTCGAGAAGCACAAAACTCCCGGTACGCTGGTTCTCGTCTCTGTACTGCTGGTATCGTTTGTCGTTTATTATTTCGCTAATTGGAAGGCACTGGCTGAAGTCTGGTGGGTTCGCTGACCGGGCTTCGGGAACGCCCGTTGGGCACTCCTCCTTGCGGGCGTTCTGCCTATTTTCCCCGAATTGCAGCCAATCCGGCTGTGGGGGACTGATCATAACAAGCACGATTCGGAAAATGCTCACGGTGTGTTGAAAAAGGAACGACCCATGTTAAATCTGAACCGACTTTATGGCCGTATCCGTGCTTTTGCAGCAGGATGGCAGTTCCCTGTCATCCTGCTCTCTATTTTAGCATTTTACGCCCTCGCCAATCTCGCAGTCCTTTTGTTACCTGCAACAGGCTCGTCTCTCTCTTCCTTTGCCGAAGATTTCAAGGTTTGGTGTTTCGGGTATAACCCGGAAACCGGGCAACTGGAGATCATTTATATTTTTATGAATATCTTCAATCCTCTGCTGCTCAGCGGTATCATCCTGCTGGTTTGGGGAGGTGGAATCAAGCAGGCCTGGCAGGCCCGGCCGCAGCAGGTACTTCCCTGGATCGGTGCCGGTTTTGCAGTCGTTTCCACGCTTGTGGTAACTCTCGTCCTGCTCTTCGATCCGGCGCGACCGACCGAGGGTGAGCTGCCTTTCCCTGCTGAAGGATTGCGAACCACTCTGAATCCTCCCGAGTTTACATTGGTCAATCAGAATGGTGACTCCCTGTCTCTGCACGATGTGCGTGGTGATGTCGTACTCATCACCGCGGTGTATGCCACCTGCGGCAGCACCTGCCCGATGATTCTCGAACAGACCAAGCGTGCCCTTGCGGCCCTGTCACCGGAGGAGATCGAATCTCTGAAAATTCTCGCCATCACCCTTGATCCGGAAACAGACACCCCGGAGATGCTGAAAATACTCGAAAAAGGCCAGAACGTCAGCGCCCCGCTGGTGAACTTTCTTACCGGAGAGCCCGATTATGTTAACGAAGTGCTCGACAGGCTGAACGTGGCGCGCACGAGGGATCCCAAGACCGGTATCATCAGCCACGCCAACCTGTTCCTGCTCGTCGATCGGAAAGGCAAGCTGGCCTATCGTTTTACTTTAGGGGAGCGTCAGGAAAACTGGTTGATCGAAGCACTGAAACTGTTGATTCGGGAAGAGAATACACCATCATGACTGAAGAAGGCTCAGGTATCTCATCTATCCGGCGGGTTCCGCAGGATGCCGGCGCATCTCCCGCCCCTGCATTTCATATCATCAAAGACGTCTCCCCTCTGCCGGAGGTGCGCGCGCAGGGTTTTTTGCGCAGAATGGACTCTTTTTTTCTCACCCTCAACCGGCTGGTGAAGGCCGGTCTGCCGGATGCTCTGAATCCCTTTGTGCAGATGGGCGCGGTGATCAATTTGACTTTTTTCATCGCTCTGGTCAGTGGCATCCTGCTGTTATTCTGGTATTCGCCCAGCGTCAACCTCGCCTGGCAATCCCTCGAAGCGATGAAAAGTTCTCCACTGGCACAGCTCATGCGCTCGCTGCACCGTTACAGCTCTGATGCCTGTATGCTCTTTGCTGTTCTGCACGGCGTGCAAACGCTGACTTCACGGAAATTTTCCGGCCCGCGCTGGCTGGCCTGGGTCAGCGGACTGCTGCTCATCGGGCTGATGTGGTTCGACGGCTGGCTGGGCTACTGGCTGGTGTGGGATCAGGAAGCGCGTTACGTGGCTCTGGCAACCACCAAGGTGCTCGATGTTTTGCCGATTTTTGCTGAGCCGATGTCCCGCTCTTTCCTCACCAACGAAAGCCTCAACTCCCTGTTCTTTTTTATCGTTTTTTTCGTGCACATGCTCATACCACTCGCTTTTGGTGTCGGATTGTGGCTGCATTTGATGCGCATCAATAAATCAGTGTTTTTTACCCAAAAACCGCTGACCATCGCCATCACTGTGGCACTGGTGCTGGTTTCGCTGCTGGTGCCCGCCGTCTCCGGCGAACCGGCTGACATGCTGGCCCTGCCGGAATCCATGTCCGCGGACTGGTTTTACCTCATGCCGATCGGAATTGCTGATCGTTTGAGCGCAGGGGCGCTCTGGCTGCTCGGCCTTGTGGTCACGGCTATCGTTTTCAGTGTTCCGTGGACTATGGTGCGCCGCAATAAGGAGCCTGCTGTGGTCAATGAAAAACGCTGTAACGGCTGTACGCAGTGTTTTCAGGATTGCCCGTACAATGCCATCACCATGATGCCGCGCGAGGGCCGTTCGCCGCTGGTTTCGCGCATCGATGCAGCGAAATGTGTGGCCTGCGGCGTGTGCACCGGCTCATGCGATTCGGTCAGCATCCGCCTGCCGGAATTGCCTGCGGAAGATGTCCGGGCCTGGCTGAACGCCCGGCTGGAGCGCGCCGGCTCTGATGGTGAAAAACCATGGATCGCCTTTGTCTGTGCCGAATCTGCAGGCGCAGACCTGCGCGTCAATCCGGACGATACCTGCGATGAGCTGCCGGGGTACCTGGTCAGGCCCGTTCCCTGTGTGGGCTGGCTGCATCCACTGCTCATCGAGCGTGCTATTCGTCGTGGCGCGGCGGGCGCGGTGCTCGTCGGCTGCGGGCCGGACCCTGTTTGCAGGCTCGGTACCCTGTGGACCGAGCAGCGCCTCGAAGGCG
>DRLW01000151.1 GCA_011375275.1 Bacteroidota bacterium | reverse complement strand
GATGCCGGTGATTTTTTCGTAGGGCAGGGGATTGCTTTTGGATTTCATGATCTCCCGCGCCAGGGCAGCATAGAGCGTTTCGTTGATCAGAGTGCTCTTGCCTGAGCCGGATACGCCGGTGATCACCGTCATGGTGCCGAGGGGGAACTCGGCGGTGATGTTTTTGAGGTTGTTGCCCGAAGCGTTGTGCAGCGTGAGCAGCGCCCCGGTTCCGGGCCTGCGGCGTGCCGGCACGGGGATGGCTTTGCGCCCGGATAGATAAGCGCCCGTGACAGAGCGCCGGCTTCTGGCTACTTTTGCAGGCGGCCCGGACGCGACGATCTCGCCGCCGTGAATGCCGGCTTTGGGCCCCATGTCCAGCAGCCAGTCCGCTGCCTCAATGGTTTCCAGATCGTGCTCGACGACGATCACCGTATTGCCGAGGTCGCGCAGACGCTGCAGTGTGGCGATCAGCCGGGAGTTATCGCGCTGGTGCAGCCCGATCGACGGCTCATCGAGAATATAGAGCACGCCGACGAGCTGGCTGCCGATCTGCGTAGCCAGGCGGATGCGTTGCGCCTCGCCACCGGAGAGAGTGCTCGCCGTGCGGTCAAGAGAAATGTAGTTCAGCCCGACGCCGACGAGAAATGACAGGCGCTCGCGGATCTCTTTCATAATCTGATGCACGATGTGCTGTTCGCGCTCGCTCAGTGGCAGGGTTTCGAAAAACTTCTGCGCTGCACCGATGGACAGGCGCGTGATGTCGTGAATGCTCTTGCCTTGAATCAGCACAGACAGCACCTCTTTACGCAGGCGGGCACCGTTGCATTCCGGGCATGGGCGCGTGTTCATGAAGCCCTCGATCCATGTGCGGATGTAGTTGCTGTCAGTCTGCTTGTAGCGCCGCTCAAGGTTGGGGATGATGCCCTCGTACGTGCTCTTGAACTCCGCCTGCATCTTGCCGTTGGTTCGTTCATATTTGAAGGTCAGCTCTTTGTTGCCCGTACCGTACAGCACGACGTGACGGGCCTCATCAGAGAGGCTTTCCCAGGCATCATCGAGGGAGAACTTATAGTGCTCGGCAACTGCGCGGAGCTGGGTGAAATACCAGCCTTCGCGTCCTTCCCCCCAGGCCAGGACCGCACCATCACGCAGACTTTTTTTCGGGTCAGGAACCAGCAGGGCAGGGTCGACTTCCATCTTGGTGCCGAGACCGTTACAGGTCGGGCAGGCGCCGTAAGGGCTGTTAAAACTGAACAGGCGTGGTGCCAGCTCCTCGATGGACACGCCGCACTCGACGCAGGCAAAATGCTCGCTGAACATGATCTCATCTGAGCCGATGACGTCGATGAGCACGAGCCCGCCCGCGAGGTGCAGAGCCGTTTCCACGGAATCAGTCAGCCGGGTTTTCATGCTTTTATCGACCACCAGCCGGTCGATGACGATCTCGATGTTGTGCTTGAACTTTTTGTCCAGCTTGATCTCCTCAGAGAGATCCCGTGTCTCCCCATTCACACGCACACGCACAAAACCATCGCGGCGGGCTTCAGTAAAAATTTGCTGATACTCGCCCTTGCGCCCGCGCACGACCGGAGCCAGAACCTGAAACTTCGTCTTTTCCGGCAGTTCGAGAATGGCGTCCACGATCTGCTGCACGGTCTGGCGTTCTATTTTTTTGCCGCAGGAAGGGCAGTGTGGCTGGCCGATACGCGCGAACAGCAGGCGAAGATAATCATAGATTTCCGTTACCGTGCCCACAGTCGAGCGCGGGTTGCGGCTGGAAGTCTTCTGTTCGATGGATATCGCCGGTGACAGCCCTTCGATGTAATCCACATCCGGCTTTTCCATCAGCCCGAGAAACTGCCGGGCATAAGCTGAGAGCGATTCGACATAGCGCCTCTGCCCTTCGGCATAAATAGTGTCAAAGGCCAGACTGGATTTCCCGGAACCCGACAACCCGGTGATGACCACGAGCTTGTAACGAGGGATCTCAACGTCGATATCTTTTAGATTGTGCTCACGCGCACCTTTGATGATGATCTTGTCTTGATTTACAGCCATGGATTTCGTTCCAATAAAAAATGCAGCCGAAAAAATCGAAAAAATATTATGAGGTCTTCCTCAAATCGTGTGGGTTGATTTTCAATAAGGGCACCCGGCGGGTCGCTCAGGCGGTACCGCGACATTCATATTGCAAAGCAGGATACTTTGCGTTATTCAACATGCCCCAGTGCGCATGGCCGAGACGCGACATAAATGTCGCGGTACGACCTGAATATCACACCCAGGCCAGGATCCCAATCCATCGGTTCCAGTATGGCCGGATTTAAACACGCGATCACCAAACGGATTTGCAAAACGATAATTTCCCAACCCACACAATCTGCGGAAGAGCCAAAATATGAATGTTTGTGCTCTGACTCACTGATGATCAGCGAGCAGATCTGCTCTCCGCTCCGGCGGGAATCTTTCTAATGATCCAGCCCCCCCTGCGCGCAGCGCTTGTGAACTGTACGGAGTACATGATCGAATCTGTCATCTGGCGGCTTGTGGGCGCGATAAATCGCGCACTACGAACGCTTCGTCGCGTCATACCACCCCTGCATCTCCGCACAGAGTTAAGTAGATAGTCAGGCCCGGGTATCCAGTTAACTCAGCTAACGGGGCTCTGGCCCGGATACCGGCTTGTGTCATTCCGGCCAGGCGCAGCGCAGTGCCGGAATCTCATCTTTTTGGTCACGTGCCTGAGTCTGGGAGATTCCGGTCTTCCCCTGCGGGGAAACCGGAATGACGGTTCTGGAGCAGGCATGTGCCGTGCTCTGGCGGACTGGCTGAAAAAATGCACTTTGCAGAGTTAAATGGATAACCAGACGACTACTATCAGAGCACGTGAACCTTCCAGACCAGGTTCAGAATTAAATCGGGTTAAGTATAGCACATTGATGGCAATTTTGCAAAGTTTTTGGCGGATTCGCCGGAGATGATTGTCTCAGGCACGACCTTCGTCAGGATGCCCCGGCCAAAATCGCGCAGGATATTGCGATTGTGACAGAAAAAATTATGCTATTCACAGAAAGTGAGGTATATCTTTAAATGTGGCAGAAAGTGGATTCTGCCGTACAAGGCTTTCAGCAAAGCACCAGCGGGCAGAGGAAAAATGAACGTGCCGTGTCCTGAGATGGCAGTGCCTGAAGGTGCTGATGGCCTGCGCGGTATATGGCGTTGCGGTAAAATCAAATACGGTTTTGCAATTGCCTGTTTGCCCTGTCTCAAAGTGAGCCATGTGGCCGCCTGCCGGCCTGTTTTGGCGACGGTTCAGCATAAAACAGCGGCGATGGAGCTGTTTTGTAATTTCTTGTTAAATAAATGCTTAGAACGATGATGTTTCAGTTTTATTAAATAGCCGGTTTTGGCATGTTAATTGTTTGTACGCCGGAGTCTTTTCCAGCGTCCGTTCAGGGAGGGTGAAACATCTGGCAAACATTCGCTCCCGGGCTGCTTACGGGTTGGGCTCGCCGCAGGTAAAAGTGTCTAAAAAATGTTGCAATTGATATCCCTCTATCGTAAATTGTTGGTTTTGATAACCTATTATTGATTTTGAAGTTACATTAATTTAACTGATACGGTAACCACGCAAATTCATGAGGCAGAATCGGTGAAATTTCCCCCTCTGTTGAAAATAACGATCGCGATGCTTTTCATCTTTGCCGGAACTGCTCAGTCGCAAACGACGATATACGGTGGTCGCGGGCTGTTGCGCGTGCACTCGGCTGAAACAATCGGCCGCGGCCGGTTATATGTCAACTCATTTCTGGCCACATATCTGCAGGCTGTGAAAACCTCCTCTACCCTGGGCAAAGACCATACGTTTTCTGTGGGTATCACCTATGGGCTCAACCGGTATTTCGAGATGAGCGCACTGTTGGTTCCCTATCAGGATGATCAAAAAACCATCTGGGGGCCGCCCGGTGATACGCGCCTCGGGCTGAAATTTCAGACGCCTTTTTCAGGCCGGTCATTGATCTCTGCCGTGCGCATGTTCGTCAATCTGCCGACGGCAAAATATAGCAACGTACCTTTTGAGCCCTATTCATCCGGGAAAGTGGGCATCGGTGCACAGCTCATCATGACAGCGGATATGACCGACTCTTTTCCGCTCTTCCCGCTGAAAGCGCATCTGAATCTGGGTTTTTTCGATCAGAATATTCGTGATCAGCTCTTTATCGATGAGGAAGATCAGTACATCATCGGTGCCGGAATCAAATTCCCCGTGCGTTCTTCGGTGGTTTACACCGAATACACGGCTGAAATTTTTTCCAACAATCCCGTTGTTACCGCCTATTCGCTCAATTCGCAACGTGTGACGCAGGGGTTGAAATTTCTCGGTCCCTGGGGGTTGATCTTCGATTTTGCTGTGGATATTTCACTGTCGCAGAAACCGCCGGCAAATAGTAACAGCGATTTTATCAAGCAGTATGCTGACTGGAAAGTCATCTTTGGATTTAATTACCCCATGCGTTTAAAGTGGGGAGAAAGCCGGGACGAACGCCTGGCGCGCCAGGCCCGTGAAAAGAACAAAAGCCGGGCTGTGCAGGAAGTGCATGAAAAGCGGCAGTACATCGAAGATGATTTGAAAAAAATGGAAGAGTCGCTGCAGGGGAAGAAAAAGAAAGAGCAGGACGATCAGAAGCAGTTGCCATGAGGCAGGATAATCCGTAATCAGGGATGTTACTGGGATTTGGTTAACGAATGATAAAAAATAGATTGTGGATGATTTTTCTGGCCGGAGTGCTGGGTTGGGTAATCCTGCCGCCGGCGGAACTTAACGCTGGTTCCGGTGCGGAAACAACACGTCCGAAGCTTTCCCCGAGGAATGGTGACCTCGAGCGGGTTGCCAAGCGTCTGTATCGCAAGGCGATCAAGGAGTTCGAAAACCAGGAATACTGGAAAGCGACGAGGGACCTGATCATCATTCTGGATTTTTACAGTACATACAGCGAGATCGACGGCGTTGTTTTCTATCTCGGCGAGAGCCTGTATGAGATGGATATGTTTAAATCCAGTACCAAAATGTACAAATATCTGCTCAAGCAGTATCCCTCGAGCAAGTATCTTCCCAAGGCTCTGTTTGGCTTGCAGCGTATCTATTACAACACCAATGAGCTGGACGAAAGCCTGAAATATTTCCGCGGTATCAGCACGCGTTTTCGTGACAGTGAGGTACTCGACGGCGCCTATTACTACGGCGGCATGGCTTATTACCATAAGGATGACTTCACAAACGCCATCCGGGCGATCGGGAAAGTCCGTTCGCGCAGCGAATTTTATGATTACAGCCTGTACACGGTAGGGCTGGCATTTTTAAAAAAAAAAAATATAGAGAACGCTGTCAAAGCGATGCGCAAGTTGATCTCTCTGCCGGTCATTCGCTCCGAGCGTCTCGACTTGCAGCGCGCAGCGCATCTGACTTTGGGCTATCTCTACTATGAGCTCGGGTATTACCGCGAATCGATCAAGCATTTTGCCAGCATTCCGCCGGATGATGAGATTTATGCCGAGGCGCTTTTGGCCCGAAGCTGGTCAGCCATCAAGCTCAACGATTTTCAGCAGGCGATTATTTCTCTCAACAGGCTGATCAAAAAGAGTGACGACGACAAGTTTGGAGAGGAAGCGCACTTCCTGCTCGGGCAGTGTTATCTCGAGCTGGGTTTCTATGATTTTGCAATTCAGCAATTTGACTTTATCATCGATCGCTATCCTGCGACAAACAATATCGAAAGACGGATTGCGCGGGTTGAGGAGGGTATGGAGCAGAATAAGCAGATGGCTGAAAACCTGCGTGTGCAGTTGCTCCTGCTGGAAACCAAGCTGCTGGATATGATTCCCTTCCCTTCCAAGGATGTGCCGAAGTATATCAAGCACGAGCATGAGCGGGTCAATCGGACGCGGGAGAATCTCATCAAGAAAATCCTCGAGGAACGCAAACTCTTCGATGAATTCCGCTGGAGTGTGGAGAAAATACGCGAGGAGATCTTCATCAAGCGAAGCAGGAAGCACTGGCGTGCCTACGCAGAATATGGCAAGGCGCGCGCATATTTTCTCAAAACCATGCCGACGCGCTGACAGCATGTCGGCGCCGGCGAGGTTGCGGATGGAACCCGCACAGTGCCTGCGAGGTAAGCTGCGCTGAGTTGTGAATCAATGCAGGATAGTCACAGAGCAATTAACCCTTTTCCCCCGGAAGTTTATCACATATTCAGGTTAAAGACACCATGAAAATGCTGCAAGGTTCGAGAGTGCAGGGGATGATCACGATCGGAGTGCTGAGCGTTCTGCTTTCGGGAGCAGGCGGTTTATTTGGCCAGGCCGGCAATGGTGCCGGCTCGTCATATTTCGATCTGGACAAGGCCATCGCCACCAACGAGGAGTTGATCCGCAAATATCCTGACAGCGAATTTGCAGCCAGCGTGATGGCCCAGTTGATGGAGCTGCATTACCGTAAGGCAACCGAGGATTACCAGCGCCGGATGGCGAAATATGAGGAAGACCTGGATGCTTTCGAACGCGGCATCATCAAAAGCGAACCGATCATTCCGCGTGTATCCTACCGCGAAGCCATGAGCATCGGTTATAAGCTGCTGGAAAAGTATCCGACAGCTCCGTTCATCGACCGCGTCCTGTACCGCCTGGCGATTTCCCACCAGCAGGAAAACACGGAAGACAAAGCCGCGCTCTATCTCGATCGGCTGGTCAGGGAGTATCCGGACAGCCCGTATATCGAAGAAGCCAATTTCCGCCTCGGAGAGTTTTATTTCAATAAGCGCGACTACCGCCGTGCCATCGAGGCCTATTCCAAGCTGTTGCGCAAGTATGACAGCCCCTATTTTAACATGGCGCTCTATAAACTCGGCTGGGCATACTACAGCATCAATGATTACGCCCGCAGTATCGGTACCTTCGTTTATCTGATCGATGACCTCGACCGGGCGGAAAAGGCCGGCGCTGATATCGAAGGCAAGTCATCGGCTAACCTGCGAACGGAGGCGATCAGCTATATCGCTGAGTGTTTTGCAGAGCTTGGCGGTGCAGCCAAGGCACAGAAATTCATCAAGGACTTCGGTGAGAAGGATTACAGCAAAGAGGTT
>DRLW01000150.1 GCA_011375275.1 Bacteroidota bacterium | reverse complement strand
ATACCGGAAGGGCACGCCCTGTTCTGCAGCGAGCTGGCGCAGGGAGAGATAAAAATTATGGCCGGCCGTGTTGGCGAGCTTGTTGGCGGTAACGATCGCCGAGCCGGCCCGGAAGATGTCCGGGTAAAGGTCTGCGACGAACTGGCTGGCAGTGCAATCCACAAAAACAGACCGCCCCGGCGGATTCTCCCGCACGCGGGCGATGATTTCCTGCAGGGAGGCCGGCGAGCCTTCGGCATCGAGGCGCTCCAGCGCCTGCTCCGGGGCGATCCCATTGGGATCAAAAAGAATTTTTCTGCTGTTGGCCAGCCCGGTGAGGCGGAGGGACATGCCTTCCTCCGTGCGCTGGCGCTCCTCGTGCTCCTGCAGCAGGCGCAGCAGAGTTGAGCCCACCTGGCCGGTGCCGGCGAGAAAAAGCGCGACCGGCCCGTCGCTCGGACTGAAAAACGCCCGGTGCAGCACATTGAGCGCTTTCGGCGCATCCTGCTGCGCGATGACGATGGAAATATTCAGCTCGGAAGACCCCTGTGCGATGGCCATGACGTTGATGTTGTGCTGCCCCAGTGCCTGGAAGAGCTTGCCGGAGATGCCCGGCGTTCGGCGCATCTGCATACCCACAGCCGCGACAACCGCGCACTCTTTTTCGATAACCACCGGGTCCATCAGCCCGAGCTGAAGTTCCAGTTGAAACTCCGCTTCGATCGCCTGCCGCGCCGGCGTGACAGCTTCCGGCGTCACCGCCACACAGATGGTGTGTTCCGATGAAGCCTGTGTGATCAGAATGACGTTGATATCCTGTTGCGCCAGCGCCTGGAATAACCGCGCGGAAATGCCGGTTACTCCGACCATACCGCTGCCCTGAATGCGCAGCAGAGCGACGTCGTCGATCGAGGACAGGCCGGTGACAGGATGCTCACTCCGGCTCGCTTGCGCGGAAATTACGGTCCCGGCAAAGTCCGGTTCAAAGGTATTGAGAATGCGCACCGGGATGTTCCGGCTCAGCACCGGATGCAGGGTCGGCGGGTGCAGGACTTTAGCGCCAAAATGCGACAGCTCCAGCGCCTCTTCATAAGCGAGGGATGGCAGCGAAAAGGCCTGCTCGACAACCGCGGGATTGGCGGTCATCACCCCGGAAACGTCCGTCCATATCTGCAGCTCCTCCGCGCCGAGAGCTGCAGCGACCAGCGAGGCCGTATAATCCGAACCGCCGCGACCGAGGGTCGTGGTGATCCCCTCCTGAGTCGCGGCGATAAAACCGGTCAGCACGGGCAACGGGCCGCTGCTGCGGAAAAAGGCACGGATTTTTTCGTAACTCTCGTCGAGCAGGACGCGGGCGCTGCCGTGGCGGTCGTCTGTGATGATCAGAGCGCGGGTATCGACAAACTGCGCCGGCAGGCCGTTTTCCCGGAAGAATCCGGACAGGATGGTGGCGGACAGCCGTTCGCCAAAGCTCATCACCAGATCGCGGGAGCGGGGTGTGGCTTCGCGCGTCAGGCGGATGCCGTGCAGGATATCCGCAAGCTCCTGCAGCAGAGGCTGGATTTCCGCCTGCACCTGCTGCCCCGCGCTCTCCGGCAGCAGCGTGGTGATCATTTCGTGATGCTTGTGCCCGACCTGCTCCAGCAGAGTGTCCAGGCTCTGAGCGCCGCGCTCCGCCTGAGTGACCAGACGCAGCAGCCGGTCGGTGATGCCGGCAAAGGCAGAGACCACCACAGCCAGTTGTTTGCCCTCGCCGGTGTAGCGGTTGAGGATAGATAAAATTTTGCGGACAGCTTCCGGACTGCCGACCGAAGTACCGCCGAATTTGAGCACATAACCGGGAAAACTCATAGCACGTCTCACGAAATCGGGTCACCCTCGTTTCCGGAAATATCGTTGAAAACCGATACACAGGTACAAGAGTGAATAATTCTGGTTTGCTAGTGTTGAATTTGCTATTTTTATCGCCCGCCGCCCGGGTTAATCAAAAGCACGGCACAGGGATGAACGAAAAATAGCAAATTTTTTTCATAAAAGAAGTGTTTACCCTGATTGCGGGTATTTTTTATGTGGCCATGGCGGCCTGCGTGCTGCCGCGGGAGCGGTGTTGAGTAGCAGATGCACACCGGCTCCGCCTGAGCGTCGTGCGGGTTTTCGGTGTGGTGGTATCTCGTTACGCCTGTGTGCTGCCGCGGGAGCGGCAACCGGGCGTCACACCGCAGGAGCGGTGTGACGAGAAGATGTATCCCCGTTTGACCCTACAGCGTCATTCCGGCCGGAGCGAAGCGGAGCGCCGGAATCTCCCCGGAATGGGTGCGGGTTTTCGGTGTCAGCGGCATATCGATATGCCTGTGTGCTGCGGTTGGAGCCGCAACCGGGCGTCACACCGCAGGAGCGGTGTGACGAGAGGGAGAGGGGGAGCGGTCTGACGAGAGGGAGAATGCGTTGCGTTAACTGGATAGGCGTACCATGAACAGAATAAAAAAAACATCCCTGTTGTTGCTCTTCCTGTCCGGTCTTCTCGCTGCGGGCTGCACGAAAATGCCGCAGGGCGCGATGCTCGAAGCGGTGAACCCGGATTTTCAGAAGGGCATGACCATCGCCTGCTGGGGGCAGCACTGCCTGAGCACCGCAGACGCGCGCATGAGCCTGAACCGTCTCGCTGAAAGTGGAACGCGCTGGATCGCTCTCGTCGTCACGGGGTACCAGTCATGGCGCGGGGACTCCAATATTCGCTACGAAAACGTAGATTCTCCGGACCGCTGGGCGGTGCGCGATGCGGTCAAGCGGGCGCGGGCGCTGGGATTCAAAATCATGCTCAAGCCGCACGTCGATCTCGATGACGGCAGTTGGCGCGGCGATATCGAGCCGGAGGATGTCGATGCCTGGTTTGCAGCGTATAGCAGTTTTCTGCTGGACAACGCCCGGCAGGCGGCGGAGCTGGAAATCGAACAGCTCGTGGTCGGCACCGAGCTGGTGCGCCTCATTCGGCATGAGGACAGATGGCGCGCAGTGATCGCAGCGGTGCGGGATGTTTATCCCGGGCAGTTGCTCTATGCGGCGAGCTGGAACGAATTCGAATCCATTGCCTTTTGGGATGCTCTGGATTATATTGGCATCAACGCATATTTCCCCCTGACCGGGCTGAAGGATCCCTCGAAGGTCGATCTCATGCAGGGATGGGAGTTCTGGCTGGAAAAACTGGAGGTCTGGCAGAAACGCATGGGCAAGGAGATTATTTTTACGGAAATTGGCTACACAACACGAGACGGAACCAACATGCGCCCATACGATTTCTGGAGCCGGGCCGGAACCGACCTGCAGGAACAGGCTGATTGCTATGAGATCGCCCTGCGCGTGCTGCCGAAACAGCGCTGGCTGAAAGGTCTCTACTGGTGGTACTGGCCCACGGATATGACCGCCGCTGCCCATGCAGACGGCGATTACAGCCCGGTCGATCGTCCGGCGTACGAGGCCCTGTTTCAGGCCTGGGGGCAGCGCTGATGATCCTGCATGCCGTGTTGTTAT
>DRLW01000149.1 GCA_011375275.1 Bacteroidota bacterium | reverse complement strand
GGATGTCATCCTGTTCATCGACGAGCTGCACACCATCGTCGGCGCTGGTGGAGCCAGCGGCTCTCTCGATGCCTCGAACATGTTCAAGCCGGCTCTTTCCCGCGGCGAACTGCAGTGCATCGGAGCGACCACCCTGGATGAATATCGCCAGTACATCGAAAAAGACGGCGCTCTCGAACGCCGCTTTCAGAAAATCATGGTCGATCCCCCCTCTCCCGAAGAGGCGATCGAGATTCTCAACGGCCTGAAGGATCGCTACGAACAACACCATCATGTCAAATACACCGACGAAGCGATCATCGCCTCGGTGAAACTTTCCGAACGCTACATCAGCGACCGCTATCTGCCGGACAAGGCAATCGACGTACTCGACGAGGCAGGAGCGCGAGTCCACCTGGCCAATATCGTCGTGCCCAAGGAGATCACCCAGCTCGAGGAAGAAATCAAGGAAGTCCGCAAAGAAAAAGATCGCGTCATCAAAGACCAGGAGTTCGAACAGGCGGCGGTCCTGCGAGACAAGGAAAAGCGGCTGAACCGCAAACTCGAAGCTGCCAAACGCAAGTGGCGCGAACAGGAAGACCAGATTTTCTCCACGGTTTCCGAAGATGACATTGCAGACGTCGTGGCCATGATGACCGGCATTCCGGTACGGCGTGTCGCCCAGTCGGAAACGGAAAAAATCCTCAAAATCGAAGACGTGCTGAAAAAACGCATCGTCGGGCAGGATAACGTCATCAAACTGCTCTCCAAAGCTATCCGGCGCACACGGGCCGGTTTGAAAGACCCCAACCGTCCTATCGGTTCGTTCATCTTTCTCGGGCCGACGGGCGTGGGCAAAACGCAACTGGCCAAGGAGCTTGCAAAATATCTCTTTGAAAAAGATGACGCCCTGATCCGTCTGGATATGTCCGAGTATATGGAAAAATTCTCCGTATCGCGGCTGACAGGCGCACCGCCCGGATACGTTGGCTATGAAGAAGGCGGCCAGTTGACGGAAAAAGTCCGGCGGCACCCCTACTCGGTCGTGCTGTTCGACGAAATCGAGAAAGCGCATCCGGATGTTTTCAACATCCTGCTGCAAATCCTCGACGACGGCCAGCTCACTGATGGTCTTGGCAGAAAGGTGGATTTTAAAAATACCATCCTGATCATGACCTCCAATGCCGGAGCCAGGGAAATCAAGAAGTCCGGCGGCTTTGGTTTTTCCAACGACCCGGAGTCGATCGATTTCGATAAGATGAAGGGTAAAATCCTCGATGAAGTCAAACGACTGTTCAACCCTGAATTCATCAACCGCCTGGATGAAATCGTTATCTTCCGTTCGCTGACACGGGACAGCATGGATGCGATCGTCGATATCGTGATCCGCGAGATGCTGGACAAAGTCGCTGATCGTGAAATCGACATCACTCTGACCAAAGGCGCGAAAGAATTTCTCATCGACAAGGGTTTTGATGAAAAGTACGGTGCTCGTCCATTGAAACGAGTCATCCAAAAGTTCATCGAAGACCCCATCGCAGAGGAAATCCTCAAAGGGAAGTTCGCGGACGGCAGTGTTATCCAGGTCAAACGCAAAGGTGACGGACTCGAGTACGTCGAAGTTGAGCGACGCGAACTCAAGAAAAACAAAGAGAAAAAAGACGGTGATGCCTCCGCATCATCGGCAGAAGAGGAAACCAAAGAAATCAACAACTGATTGATTTTGCGAAATAAAACAGCCCGGGTGATCACTGTGTTCAAATCCCCGGGCTTTTTTTGTTTCTTTCCCGCTGATATCATTGCCAAGAAATCAGTGGGGGCAGGAAAGCCACATATCCACGACACGGGCTATACCAACTCTTCAGTGGCACGCACATCTTCCGGTAACTGCAGGAAACCTTCGTCGATCTCGAGGCGATCATCCCGATATGGTTATAAATTTCCGCTGCTCGCAAGAAAAACAGGATAGCTGAAAAATTGTCTGTCGATGACGCGCGATAGAACTCTGTCTTCCATGATAAACGCTGCAAACCCGAACCAAGGTCTTAAAGTGATTCCGTCTTTCGTATGCCCCGGCTTTATTCCCCGGATTTTACGCTCTCTCCATCTGCTTCCGATCACCTTCGGCGTTCTTTATGTCGCCTCCCCTCCGGCTCTTTCAGCACAACGCATGGCTCACCTGTACGCGGCTGCTACGATTTCCAGAGGATACGTCGTTGGCAGCAAGCTGAAGCCGAGCGGACTACACACCTGGGCTGGTGATACGACCTGGCAACTCATCGGACGAAAACACCCGCGCGTCAGCGGCATTGCCTTTGCACCCGGAGGGAAGACGATTTTTCTGGCCTGCGGTAACGGCGTCATGAAATCTTCAGATGCCGGCCAGAGCTGGAAACTCACGACAGATTGGCGAATTACAGAAGCCCAGGCAATCGCCATCTCTCCGGACGACCCGAGCCGGCTTTTTCTCGCCACCGCTTTCGGGCTCTGGCGTTCGACCGACAGCGGCGAAAGCTGGCGACAAAGCGATGCCGGAATTCAAAAAAAATTCTTCAGCACGATCAAACCAGACCGCGGGACAAGCGGTCGTCTGCTTGCTGCGGGTGAGGGGGGAATCTTTTTCTCCAAAGACTTTGGCCACTCCTGGCAGCCTGCGAGCCTGCAAACAACAGCCGTAAACACACTGCACCAGAGCCGGTCACAGCCGGAGATCTGGCTGGCCGGCACAGAGCAACATGGTGTTTTCATCTCAACAGACAACGGCGTTACCTGGATGAACGCTCAGGGCATGCAGGCGCAAAACTCCATCTACTCCGTCAGCATCGCAGCGCATGACCCGGCGCTCATGGCTGCTGCAGGCTGGGATACCGGCGTTGTTATCAGCCGCGATGGCGGCAGAAGCTGGCAGCAGATCGGTGCGAGCCTGCCGACCAGACACTTCTATCAGATCGCTTTTGATCCTACCCATACTAACCGTATCTGGGCGGCGACAGTCGAAGAGGGCATCTATTTCAGCGATGACTTCGGTAAGAGCTGGCAGTACAGCGGATTGTACGGTGCGATCGTTTTTGATCTCTACTTTCACAGCGGGGGGAACTGATGGCACGTTCCCGTATTCATTTTTTCAACTCTGGTCATTTGCTCTTCCTCTGCACCGTTTTGCTCATCTGCACGCCCGGCTTACGCGCGCAAACTCAGAGCACGACTGACATCCAGCGCGCCTTCCACGCCCGCCGGGACAGTATCATCGATTATTATGCCAAACGCATACCGGCGCAGGACTTCAGCCGCG
>DRLW01000148.1 GCA_011375275.1 Bacteroidota bacterium | reverse complement strand
CGCTATGCGAAAGAACAGCGATCCCGAGCTGATATCAGGCGCCAAGCCCAACGCAGTTATGCGCCTTGCCGAAGGGCACAATAGCGCGGGCGAAACACTAATCCGGCCACGCGCTATGCTCCATCAATTCTTCCACCGCCATTTCGGCCCTTCAGGGCTGTCTTCGATGATCACGCCGCTGGCTGCCAGCTCATCGCGAATTCGGTCTGCGAGTGCAAAGTTTTTCTCCTGACGCAACTGCGAACGCAAGTGCAAAATCGTATCCAGCACTTTGCCGACTCGCTCGCTGTCCACATCCCCGGCGCTGTGATCGATAACACCCAGAAAACTGTCATAGCCCTCCATGTGGGCCAGAACAGTGGCAACAGCACGGCGTTCCTCCTCGCTGCTGACACCGCTGTCGATAAAACGGTTCGCCTCGCGCACGAGATCGAAGAGCTTGCCCACAGCCGCGGGCGTGTTAAAATCATCATCCATCGCGGTTTGGATATCCCGCTGCAGCCGGAAAACCGTTTCCACAAACGCCTTTGCTGCACCTGCCTCATCGGCTGAAGCCAAGGGCAGGGCATCGCCTGCGGCAGCGGTGATTTTACGCCAGGCTTCTGTGAGGCGACGGCTCGATGCCCTGGCTGCCTGCAGGCCTTCTTCAGTAAAATCCACCGGGCTGCGATAGTGTTTTTGCATGAAAAACAACCGCACAACAGCAGCGCTGTACTGTTTGGTCAACTCGCGCACGGTGATGAAATTGCCGAGAGATTTCGACATTTTTTCACCCCGGATATCGAGGAAACCGTTGTGCAGCCAGTAGCGGGCGAACTCCTTGCCTGTTGCTGCCGAACTCTGTGCTATCTCGTTTTCGTGGTGCGGGAAGATCAAATCCTGCCCGCCGGCGTGGATATCAAAGGTTTCTCCGAGATAACGCATGGACATGGCCGAGCATTCGATGTGCCAGCCCGGACGGCCCTCGCCCCATGGGCTCGGCCACTTTGGCTCGCCCGGTTTTGCTGCTTTCCAGAGCACGAAATCCAGGGGATTGTGCTTGCGCTCATCCACGGCGATGCGGGCACCGCTCTGAAGCTGGTCGAGATTTTTCCCGGAAAGCGAGGCATAAGCCGGAAATTTCGCGACGTCATAGAAGACATCGCCGCCGCTTTCATAGGCCACACCTTTTTCGATCAGTTTGGCGATCAGCGCCTGGATTTCTTCGATATGATCTGTTGCGCGCGGATACACATCTGCGGGCCGGATACCGAGTTTCTGGATATCTTCAAAAAATGCCGCGGCGTATTTTTCCGCTATTTCCGCACTATCGACGCCCTGCTCATTCGCTCGTTTGATGATCTTGTCGTCGATATCGGTCAGGTTCATCACATAGCGCACGCGATATCCGCGGTAGATGAAATAGCGACGGATCATATCAAAAACGATGAACGCGCGGGCATTGCCGATATGGAAATAATCATACACCGTCGGGCCGCAGGTATAAAAACCCGTGACATCCGGGTGCAGGGGCGTGTACTCTTCTTTTTGCCGCGAATATGTATTGTATATTTTGATCGCCATCAGGCTTACCTCGTGAAAGATTGAATGAGTTTTTCGACCCGGCCGGGATCGACCGGTGCTGTCGTCTTGCCCCCTTTTTTTATCGCCGTTCCAACGATGACAGCATCAGCGACAGTGAGTATCTCCGCGATACTCTCCGGCGTCACACCACTGCCGGCGATCAGGGCTGTTTCTCCGAGGGCAGCGCGCAGCTCCCTGAGTTCGTCCAAACTGACGGCCCTGCCCGTCATCGCGCCGGTCGCAATGACGGCATCCGCACCTGCGCGGCCGGTGAGTTCCGCTGCTTCATCTTCAAGAGAGCGAGACACCAGAGGCGCTGAATGCTTGACGTTCACATCAGCGAAAATTTTAACATCCGCCCGGAGGTTTTTGCGCAGGCGCAGCAGCTCGGCCGCACGGCCGCTGATCACCCCCTGATCCGTAACGCGGGTTCCACTCAAAATATTCACCCGGATAAACGCAGCGCCGGTAGCTGCTGCCACAGCCATCGCCGACAGGGCATCGTTGCGCAGCACATTAACCCCCAACGGCAGACTGCACTCAGCGCGCAGCAACCGCAGCACCGAGGCCATCGCGGCCACGGTTTCCGCTGGAACCTGATCAGGAAAAAAGGGCGCATCGCCGAAATTTTCCACCATCAGCGCACCAACACCAGCCTGCTGCAGTGCCAGAGCATCGCTCAGAGCTGCGCTGTGCACCGCCTCAACATCGCCGGAAAAACCGGGGCTCCCCGGAAGCGCCGGCAGATGCACCATGCCGATCACCGCAGGGGCCTGCTGAAAAATGTGCTTGAGCTCCTCCCTGTTCATCCCGGCACCATTATTCTATGATGCGTGATTTGATCAAACGGTAGCAGCGCTGCTTGCCGAAAATTTCGACCACAGCAGGAAGTTCCGGCCCGTGCGCCTGGCCCGTCAGCGCAATGCGCACCGGCATCCATAGGTCTTTGCCGATCACCCCGGTCTCCTGCCCCACAGTCTTCATGATTTTTCGGAATGTGTCAGCATTGAGCACCTCGATGCGATCGAGCTGACGCAGGAACGACCAGAAAACCTTTTGCGTGGTCTCTTTGTTGAGAAAACGGGCAGCCTCCTCATTTTCCGGCTGGATATCATCGGTAAAAAACAGCTCGGCCCTGGCGATGACATCTTCGAGGCGCTCCATACTTTTGGCAACCGCGGCTACAATTTTTTCCAGCACAGGTTGCTCCGGCAGTTTGTAGCCCGCTTTTTTCAAATAAGGCAGGCACAGTTCCGCCAGCCGCGCCGGGTCCGTCTCGCGAATATACACCCCGTTCATCCAGTTGAGCTTCTCCACGTCGAAAATCGCCGGGGATTTGGATACGCGTGAAAAATCAAACTCTTCAATCAGGCGCTGCACTGACAGAATTTCATCACCGCTTTCCGAAGACCACCCGAGCAGGCTGAGAAAGTTGATCAGCGCTTCGGGCAAATACCCCTGCTGCGCATACATATCGACCGAGGTGGCGCCGTGGCGTTTGGAAAGACGCGTGCGGTCCGGCCCCAGAATCATCGGGATGTGGGCAAAAGCCGGCAGGTTCCAGCCGAGAGCATGATAGACAGCGAGCTGGCGCGGCGTGTTGGATACATGATCATCACCGCGCACCACATGGCTGATCCGCATCAAACCGTCATCGATGACCACAGCGAAATTATATGTCGGCACGCCATCAGCGCGCACGATGACAAAATCACCGTTGCTCTCCGGCGGGAATGAGAGCTCACCCTTGACGAGATCGGTGAAGGACAGCGGTTGCTCAGGGTACTTCATTCGCACCACAGGCGTGCGGCCTTCAGCCTCGAAACGCTGCTTCTGTTCCTGCGTCAGCGTGCGGCAGCGGCCGCTGTACATCACAGGTGCTCCAGCAGCCAGGGCCTGTTTTTTCTCGGCGTCAAGCTCTTCCGGCGTGCAGTAGCAATGATAGGCATGGCCTGATTTGAGAAGCTGCTCGGTATATTTTTTATACAAATCCAGGCGTTCGGACTGGCGATAGGGGCCGTACTCGCCGCCGACCTCAGGGCCCTCATCCCAATCGAGCCCGAGCCAGCGCAAATCCTGCAGAATGCTCTTCTCGCTCGCTTCAGAAGACCGTTCCATGTCCGTGTCTTCGACGCGCAGAACGAAAACTCCGTTGCTGTGACGCGCAAAAATCCAATTCATGATAGCGGTGCGCGCATTGCCTATATGCAAATGACCGGTCGGGCTGGGTGCAAATCGTACGCGTACTTGCTCAGTCATTTTTTTCCGTTTTCTTTTGAGATAAAAGAGTCAATAAATTATTTAATAACAAATAGTTGCTTTCTTAGTTTTCTGGGTATCCAGCTTGCTCAGCAAACCCGGCCCGGCTACCGATCTCTGTCATCCCGACCGGAGAGAAGCGCTGTGCCGGGGTCTCATCGCCCGGGCACTGTGCCTGTGACGAGACTCATACTTTCCGGATCAGCGCGATCGCATGGGCAGCCACGCCCTCACCGGCGCCGATAAACCCCATTTTTTCCGAAGTCGTCGCTTTGACGGAAACAGCGTCGATACCAATGCCGAGACAGTCCGCTATATTGCGTCGCATCTGCTCCCGGTACGGTGCCAGCTTTGGCTTTTCGAGCACGACCGTGCTATCGACGTTGACCACTTCATACCCGTCCTGCTGCAACAGGCGAGCGATATCTTTCAGCAACAACAAGCTGGAAAAATTAGCATACTGCTCGCTGCTGTCCGGGAAATGCAGTCCGAGGTCTCCGAGCGCAGCGGCGCCCAGCAGAGCATCGCCGACAGCGTGCAGCAGCACGTCCGCGTCAGAGTGGCCGCCCAGTCCGAGTTCGTAAGGGATACGCACTCCGCCGATGATCATCGGCCGTTCTTTCACCAGAGGGTGGACATCATAGCCCTGCCCGATACGCATGCATTACTCCTCAAGAATCAAATGTGCAATTTTCAGATCAAATGTGGTGGTAATTTTCAGGTTGGCAGGATCGCCCTCTACCCAGTGCACACGGCC
Organism: Bacteroidota bacterium; assembly: GCA_011375275.1. GTDB lineage: Bacteria > Zhuqueibacterota > Zhuqueibacteria > Zhuqueibacterales > Geothermadaptataceae > Geothermadaptatus. The sequence continues at coordinate 425 of DRLW01000148.1, read as the reverse complement.
ACCGTAGTGTTCTGTCAGGCTGGCTTCATCGGTCACGTGCAGTGCTTCTGTGCGGGCTTGTTGCAGCAGCCCGGCAAGGGCTTCGGGCCAGAAGCCTTGCGGAGTCTGCACTGCGCGCAGGGTTTCACGGTCGATGGTCTGCACCACCTCCCTGCCCTGCACACGCTTGATCGTATCATGCAGGGGTACAGCCGGAATGCAGGCATCGGCTTCAGCCATTCCCGCCAGCACGCGATCGATCACACCTGCGTTCACCAGCGGACGGGCACCATCGTGAATCAGCACCGGCAGGCTGGTGTCATCCAGCGCAGTCAGGCCGGCTTCCACCGAGTCCTGCCGCTCTTTACCGCCCGGGATGATCTTTTGTACCTTAGTCAGCCCGTATTTGCCGACGATATCTTCCGCAATGTAGAAAAGCCAATCCT
>DRLW01000147.1 GCA_011375275.1 Bacteroidota bacterium | reverse complement strand
CGGATTCTCATGAATAATGCAGGTTACGTTTTGTGTATTCAGAGTACCCCGTTAACTCAGCTAACGGGGCTGGCCCGGATACCGGAATCTCATCGTTCCGGACATGTGCCTGAGTCCGGGAGATTCCGGTCTTCCCCTGCGGGGAAACCGGAATGACGGTTCGGATGTTTGCACGTGCCGTGCTCTGGCGGGCTAGCTGAAAAAATGCAACCATGCTGAGTTAAATGGATAACCAGATTTGTGAATTTTCGGGTTATCAACTACCCTTCTGCCATGAAAAAAATATGCGTTTTGATCTGCCTGTCCGCATTTGCTGTTTCGCTGCAGGCACAGCAGATTCTTTTTGAGGACAATTTCAATTCCTTCAGCACGGCCAAATGGTCATTCGTCACCCCGGCGAAGTGGCAGGTCGAGCTGCTCGATGGCGATCCGGCATTGCATCTGAAAACACCGCAGCCGGAGTGCAGCGGCGACTGTAACGAGTTCGCCCGCACAAAAGAACGCGAATTCGATAACTTCATCCTCGATGTCGATATCCGCATAGAAAATACGACCTACCAGAATTATTTTATCCAGTTCGGCGGGGGGTATTATCTGCAGTTTCAGTTCGAGGGCGTCAAGCTCTACCGCGGTGATCCCTTTGGTGGCGAGGGCGGTCTCTTTTTCGAAACCTCCAATAACTATGTCACGCCGGGGACGACATACCACATCACTCTGATTCGCGAACTGCCACGTATCCGCCTGCTCGTCGATGGCAGGGAGGAGTTCAGCATTGAAGACTCGTTTTTCCCCACCGGCGCTATCGACATCGGCAGCTTCAAGGGCACGGTCTGGATCGATAATGTCGTTATCTCTCTGCCCGGTGATCCCACGCCGCCGGTCTTTAGCGATGATTTTGAGAACGGCACGGCTTTCTGGCAGCCGCAAACCCCCTCGCGCTGGCAACTCGTCGCCGATGAGGATGACAGCTCTTACGCTATCATCACAAGTGACTACACCTCGCCTGACGGCCATCGCCCCGGTGAGTACAGCCTGCTCGCCGGTAAAATTTTCGAGGATTTCGAATTTTCTCTCACCCTGCGCATAGATACCCGGGAGGTCTTCAATAGTTTTGCCGACGCTGTGTTGATTTTTGCCTGGCAGGACTCCCTCAACTATGCCTATCTCATGCTCAACCGCCGCAGCAACGAAACCGCCCTTTACCAGCTTGTAAACGGCGTGCGCGAACCTCTGCTGCCGGTCGCTGATTATTTTATTTTCGGGCAGAAACGCTACAGCGTGGCGGTACAAAAAGTCGGTGATCAGGTGCGGGTCTTTATCGACGGGGAGATGATTTTTTCAACCACTGTTCCGGGGTTGCCGCCCGGGCAGCTCGGCATCGGTTCTTTCAACGACGCTGTCTCTTTCGATGATATTATCATCCGCAATGCACCTGCCGGCCCTGTTGAAAAAAGCTGGTCAGATCACTTCGAAGACGGTTCAACAGGCAACTGGGAGTTAGGTGCTGACTGGCAGCCGGAAATCCATTTTGCCAACGGTCTGTTGTCTGCCCACAGTACCACTGCTGCCAAAACTCTGGCCCGGTTTTCACCTGTAAACGGTCCGGCGGAATTCCCTGCACTCACGTTCAGCGGCCGGATACGTCTGTTCGGGGAACGGTATTTTTCCGGCGCTGGTGAGGCGGGTATCCGTTTCTGTGACAATGGCGACTCATACTATGAACTCACGTTCAACGCCGACCGCTTTGCAACCCGCCTGCGCCGTGTCGAGGCCGGCGTGGAGACCGATATCGCCAACGTGCTCTACAGCTCGCCGCACATCGATGACGAAGAATGGCATGAAGTCGAAATCCTGCGCTATGGCGATCGTATCGAGGTGTTTCTCGACCATCGTCGCTTGTTTTACACGGTTGACAGCAGCCTGTCTGCAGGCTCTGTCGCCCTGTTTGCCGCAAATGTCGATGTCTGGTTTGATAACCTCTTCCTCAGCCCGATCGCAGCCGTTCCATCCCGTGCGCCGGCTTCTTTTCTGCTCGAATCGATCAGCGCAGACCGTGGTGATACCCTGGCAGTTCCTCTGTATGCCACGGTCTATCCCGAGCTGCAGGAGACCACATTTACCCTGCGTTATGACGATACGGTGGTGCGCTTTCTCGGCGCTGAGCCGGGCGCAGATGCCAGTGGCTTTGCATTTGAAAATCCAGAGCCGGGGCCGATCTTAGTGCCGGATATTCCCGGCGCTCGAACGGTCGAACTGCTGCGCTTTGTGTCTGGCAGCAGCTCGGGCAGACTCACGCGCCATGCTGAAATCGCCCGCTTGCGTTTTGTTCTTGAGGGCGAGGCCGGTACAGTCACCCCGCTGATCATCGGGCCGGCTACCACGCTGCGCGATGGCCACCAGGTGGTCTATTCCGGCGGCGAACTGATGTTCAACAATGGCTCCCTCAGCGTTGTACGCGATCCGATCCGGCTGTCGGGGAAGGTTTCCTATTTTTCCGGCTCACAGCCCCTGCCGGATGTCACCATCGAAGCACGCGCCGGCGCCACACAAACGCAGGCTGTCAGCGCAGCAGATGGCCGGTTTTCCCTGCCCAAGCTGGATGTTTTGGTGTGGACCATCCGGCCAAAGACAACGGCCAGGGCTGCTTCGGCCCTGAGCACGGAAGATGTTTCCCTGCTGCTGGGCTGGCTCGGATACAGCGAGGAGCTGCAGCCCGGCCAGCTTTTGGCTGCGGATGCCACGAACGACGGTGCTGTGCGCGGCAGCGATGGCATGGCTGTTTTGCGCTTTCTCGCCGGTTTCCCGACCTTTACGGGCCAGACTTCCGAATTTGGCTTTGATCCGCTGGAAAGCGAGATCAGTACCCCCGGCCGGCATGAGCTCAATT
>DRLW01000146.1 GCA_011375275.1 Bacteroidota bacterium | reverse complement strand
GAATTCCAAGACAGACAGTGGGACAGGCAAACAATTCAAAATAAATTTTGGGTCTCAATCCCACCGCTGATTAGGTCTGAATTCCAAGCAAATAGTATCAGAAAAGGTATCTGCGCTTGCTGTTTCCGTCTCAATCCCACCGCTGATTAGGTCTGAATTCCAAGAACAGCATTATCGCAGTGCTTCAGCGCTTTCATAAGTTCTTTGTCTCAATCCCACCGCTGATTAGGTCTGAATTCCAAGAGCCACCCTTGCAAGTTATTGTTTTTACAGATACTTGCAAAGGCGTTTGGTGTAACCTGCTTTTGCAACAAAATTTTTACCCACATTTCGGCATCACCTCCTTTCGAATCTCATAACTCAAGTATTTGTTTTTTATCATGTTAGGCTATATGGTGTAACCTATGTACGAAAAGGTACACTTTTAATCGGCATATCGTTTGCATACACAACGCTCACGCACTGAAATAAGGCTGGTCTTCCGTCTCTATCCCTCGCCCCCAAATCCGCACTTTTTTCCTGCACTCCGCACAGAGGTGATACAACCGGATGCTGTCGTCCTTTCCGAGCTTTACTTTGTCGAGCTGGCTGTACAGTTTTTCCAATTCCTCGGGTTGCACATCAGCCTTGAAAACCGATTTTTGCACCCTGGGACCAAAATTCTTCAAAGCTTTCGCCAGACGACTGCGGGTACGGTCTTTCTCGATAATATCGATGATTCCGGGTATTCAGTTCACTCAGCAAACCGGGTCGGGCTCAGCTAACGGCATGTGTCATTCCGGCCAGGCGCAGCGCCGTGCCGGAATCTCATCTTTTCGGGCACGTGCCTGAGTCCGGGAGATTCCGGTCTTCCCCTGCGGGGAAACCGGAATGACCGTTCTGGAGCAGACACGTGCTGTAGTCACCCGGTCTGGTTGAAAAAATGCAACCCTGCTGAGTTAAGTGGATAACCAGAATCGGTGATGGCTACAAGCATAAAAACTCCTCCGTCTTCTGCAAGTTATTTCTTACCAGAGGAGGGCGGATGCAGCGTATTCTTCTTTTTTGTGGTTTTTCCCTGGAGATTCGATTCAATAAATATTTTTTTCACCGCAAAGGCGTGAAGAACGCGAAGAAAGGCTTTTGGCTTTTTCTCAAATCGTGTGGGTAGATTTTCAATATGGGAACCTGCGGCAGGGCGTACCGCGACATAAATGTGGCGGTTTGGTATGGTGCCAGGGCGTAACGCGACATTCATGTCGCGCTGTGTGTTACATGTCGGTGTTAGAGTGCTTTTGTGGGACAGTCTGAGACGCGACATAAATGTCGCGGTACGGGTCGGGTCGGCACGTGCCGGAGTCCGGGAGATTCCGGTCTTCCCCTGCGGGGAACCCGGAACGACGGTTCTGGAGTGCACGTGCTGTTGTCACCCGTTCTGGTCGAAAAGATGCAACCGTGCAGAGTTAAAGTGGACACCGGGAATAAAGTTGTGGTAAGCTGTTAAATTTCTTTAAGATCAAATGAGTTGCATAAATTCGATTTTCTGCTAAATTTCCACTATGAACACGACATCCCGAAGGAAACTATATCTCGTCGATGGATCGGCGCTCGCATACCGCAGCCACTTCGCTTTTGCCCGCAATCCCCTCATCAATTCCCGCGGTGAGAATACCAGCGCAATTTTCGGTTTTGTGCGTGAACTGCTGCGCATCATCGATGATGAACAACCCGATTACCTCGGCGTGGTTTTCGATACTTCCGAGCCGACATTTCGCCACAAAGCGTACCCCGAATACAAGGCCACGCGCGAGAAGATGCCTGAAGAGCTGCGCGAACAACTGCCGCGTCTGCGCGAAGTCATCGAGGCCATGCATATTCCGATCATCGAGGTCCCCGGCTATGAGGCAGATGATGCCCTGGCAACTTTGGCCCGCAAGGCCGCTGACCAGGGTATCGAAGTCTATCTCGCCACGGGCGATAAGGATCTGATGCAGATCATCTCACCGCAGATCAAAATGAGTAATTTGCGCCGGGACGGCACGGGGATTGAAATTATCGATCCTGCGAAAGTGCGCGAAAAAATGGGCGTTCCTCCCGAGCAGATCGTCGATTATCTCGCCCTTGTCGGTGACAGCTCGGATAACGTTCCTGGCGTGCCGAAAGTCGGCAAGAAAAGGGCGTTGGAGCTGTTGCAGAAGTTCGGTTCCCTTGAGGCGATTCTGCGCAATACCGGCAAGATCGAAAAGAAGGCCATTCGCGAAAGCCTGCAAGCCAACGAGCAGGCTGCCCGCCTGTCACAGAAACTCGTGACTCTTGATCTCAATGCTCCGATCGAACTCGATCTTGACCGCTTGAAACTCGTGCCCCCGGGCGATGAGGATATGCTTCGTCACTTCAGGGAGCTGGAGTTCCATTCTCTGGTGCGCCGATTCCAGAGCGACACGGCGAGTGAGGCAGATGACGGCGATTACCATACAGTACGCACAGAGACGGAGCTGCGCACCGTGCTCGACACGCTGAAAAACGCCGGCTATTTTACCTTCGACCTGGAAACCACATCAGCCGTGCCGATGCTGGCTGAGATCGTCGGGCTGTCTTTTTCCTGCAGGGAGAACGAAGCCTGGTATGTGCCGGTGCGGCAGGCCGCTCCCGGGCGCGCTTTTCAGGAACTGTTGCTGGACAGCGAAGGCGGCGAAACCGTCGATCTGCTCGACATGCTGTCGCCGTTGTTTCAGGACGAAGCTGTGCGCAAAAATGCCCAGAATGCCAAGTACGATATCATCGTCCTGGCCAACTATGGCGTGCAGGTGCGGGGCCTGGCTTTTGATACCATGGTCGCCTCCTACCTGCTCAACCCCTCCGGCAGGCAGCATAACCTGGACGCCCTTGCCCTTGAGTATTTCAATATCAAAAAAATACCGACATCTGACCTGATCGGTAAGGGCAAGAAGCAGATCACGATGCGCGAGGTGGCCCTGGAAACCGTGGCGCGTTATGCCTGCGAGGATGCAGACATCACCGAGCGCCTGCGCCGCATTTTCGAACCAAAGCTGGCAGAGGCGGGGCTGCGCGAGCTGGCCGATACGGTCGAAATTCCTCTGATTCTGGTTTTGGTGGACATGGAGCGGAATGGTGTTGCGTTGGATCAGAAGTTTCTCGAGCAGATGTCTGCAGAAATGCACGAGCGGCTGCAGGGGCTTGAGCAGGAAATTTATGATCTTGCGGGAGAAGAATTTAACATCCAGTCAACAAAGCAGCTTGCTGTCATCCTGTTTGAAAAGCTGGGTTTGCCGGTGATCCGGCGCACGAAAACCGGCTACAGCACCGATGCCGCTGTGCTGGAAAAGCTGGCATCGATCCATCCGTTGCCGGCATGTCTGCTGGAATACCGTGAGATCGCCAAGCTCAAGAGTACGTATGTCGATGCTTTGCCGCGCTTGATCAACCCGAGGACCGGCAGGGTGCACACCTCGTACAACCAGACCGTCGCTGCCACAGGACGCCTGTCCTCGAGTGACCCGAATTTACAGAATATTCCCATTCGTACGGAGATCGGCCGCAGCATCCGCCGTGCTTTTGTCCCCGGGCGGGAGGACTGGCTGCTGCTGGATGCGGACTATTCGCAGATCGAATTGCGCATCATGGCACATTTGTCCGGAGATGAGGCACTGGTTTCAGCTTTCCGCGATGGCGATGATATCCATACAGCGACAGCAGCCCGGGTTTTTGGCGTGGAGAAGCAGGCGGTCGATGCGGATTTGCGCCGACGGGCCAAGGAAATCAATTTCGGGATCATGTACGGCATGGGCGTGTATGGCCTGGCATCACGCTTGCAGATTCCCCGCGAGGAAGCGCGGGCGATCATCGATGAGTATTTTCTGAAATATCCCGGTGTGAATGCCTACATCGCCCGAACGCTTGCCGAGGCACGGGAGAAAGGCTATGTGACCACTCTGATGAACCGGCGGCGTTATCTGCCGGAAATTCAGAGCAGCAACAGGCAGGTGCGGGAGTTTGCCGAGCGTACAGCGATCAATACTCCGATACAGGGCTCTGCAGCGGATTTGATCAAACTGGCGATGATCAATCTGTCCCGGCGCATGAAAAAAGAAGGCCTGCGTTCGCTGATGATCATGCAGGTGCACGACGAGCTGGTGTTCGAGGTGCCGGAAGATGAACTGGAAACCATGCGCGCTATCGTGCGCCAGGAAATGGAAGAAGCGATTTCTCTGAATGTGCCGATCGTTGTGGATGTCGGCGTCGGCAAAAACTGGCTGGAAGCACACTGATGAGTATGCGGAGCAAGATAAGTTCGGCCGCAGGCAACGGCGACGCGGATTATGCCCAGCTACAGAGCCGGGTGCAATCGCTGTCCAGTTTGATCGAGGTGAGTATGATTATCAGCTCGACCCTGAAGCTGGACGAGGTTATCAACCTGGTGATGGAAAAAGCGCAGACCGTGATGCGCGCTGAGGCCAGCTCGGTGATGCTGATCAACGAAGAGACCGGGATGCTCGAATGTGAGGTCGCACTGGGCGAAAAAGGCTCAGAGGCGAAAGAAAAAATCACCCTGGCTCTCGGCGAGGGCGTTGCCGGCTGGTGTGCGCAAAAGGGCGAACCGGTGATCGTTCCGGATACCCGTACGGATCCGAGATTTGCCAAAAAATTCGATGAAGAAACCGGCTTCCAGACCCGATCCATATTAGCAGTTCCTCTGATCGTCAAGGACAGAATCATCGGCGTGGCCGAGGTGATCAATCCCATCGAAGGCCAGTCCTTCACCGATGATGATCTCAACCTGTTTATGACCTTCGGCCGGCAGGTTGCGCTGGCGATCGAAAACGCCCGCATGCACGAATCAATCGTCGAAAAGCAACGCATCGAGCAGCAACTGGAAGCAGCACGCACAATTCAGGAGAGTTTCTTGCCTCAGCAATGTCCGGTGTGTCCGAACAATCGATTCCAGATCGCCGCGAAGAGCATTCCGGCTACGGCCATAGGCGGAGATTTTTACGATTTTTTCGAGTTTGACGAGGACACTCTCGGGGTTCTGATGGGAGATGTCGCCGGCAAGGGTATCCCGGCAGCTCTCTACATGGCGCGCCTGGTCAGTGATTTCCGCCAGCAGGCGCAGGTCACGCGCGATCCGGAAAAAACTCTGGTGACGATCAATGACCTGCTGGTTGAGCGCGGCCGCAGGGGGATGTTCGTTACGCTGCAGTATGCTGTGCTGGATATCCCGAGCGGTTGTTTGAAAATGACGACAGCGGGACACCTGCCCGTGGTCCGGGTGCGCGGTGATGGCGGCGGCTGCGAGATGCTGACCAGCGAGGGCGGCGCCCCTCTCGGTGTTTTGCCAAACCTGCATTTTTCTACGGATATCATCACCATGGAGCCGGGAGATTATCTCGTCTATTTTACCGATGGCATCATCGAAGCGAAAAACAAAAAGGGCGAGCAATACAGTTTCGAGCGGGTCACTTCTTTTTTGGATAAAAAATGGCGGCGTGCTGAGGAAATCGTCGATGGCCTGATCCGGGACATCGATCGCTTTTCACGCGACACGGCACAGCACGATGATATCACGGTCGTTGCTTTGCAGTGGAACAAGCCGGCGTGACCGCTGGCCGGAGGGCGTCAGCACGGGAGCATGCCGTGCCGGATGTGTTTTCGAAGGCCAGCCGGTTCGATGGCACCGGCCGTTCAGGGATAACGATTTTTATGGGCGAGAAAAAAAAACAGGGTCGGAGCGCGAAACAGACGAGGGGGAAGCAGCCGCAGCGCCAGGCGCCGAAGAGTACGGAGACGATAGAATTTCGCGTACCCAGTGATCCGAAAGTATTGAAGATTGTACGCCTGAGTGTTTCCTGGCTCTGTGAGTTGGCCGGTTTCAGCGAGGAAGACCGCAACAGCACGACTCTTGCCGTTGATGAAGCGTGTTCAAATATCATCCGCCATGCATACCAGGGGGATATCCATCAACCGATCATCATCACCTGCAAGCTGCTGGACAACGGCATCGAAATCACGCTGCAGGATTTCGGGCGCAGTGTGCGCGAGGAAGAGATCAAACCGCGCGACCTCGATGAAGTGCGTCCAGGGGGACTGGGGGTGCATCTCATCAGAAGCGTGATGGATGTCGTACACTATGAAAGCAATGAAGAAGAAGGAAATAAACTCACACTGGCCAAATATGTGCGTGTGAATTAGGAGGTTCCATGCTTGAAGTATCCACACACCCTGTAGGCAACGCCGTTGTCGTCAAAATTACCGGTGATGTCGATCTGTACTCATCGCCGGAAGTGCGCAAAACGATCATCGGCCTGACTAAAAACAAGGAAAAAAATATCCTGATCGACCTGAGCCAGGTCGCCTACATGGACAGCTCTGGTGTTGCAACTCTGGTCGAAGGCTTGCAGCAGGTCGGGCGCTATAAAGGCACGCTCAAGCTTTTTGGGCTGGACGCTGCTGTCCGGGAAGTTTTTGAGTTGAGCCGCCTCGATAAGGTTTTTGAAATCTACACAACCGAGGCGGAAGCCCTCGAAACGATCGCAAAATGATGGAACGCGTAGTCTCTTTTTTCTCATCCCTCGGCAGGCCGACGCTGACTTTTTTCGTGCACCTGCACCGTTTCGTCCTGCTCGTTCTGGAAACCTTTCGCTGGACAATCATCGCCCCGTTTAAGGGCAAGAAAGTGCGCTGGCGGGCAACCGTGGAACAGGCGGTCCGCTTCGGCTGGGATTCGATTCTGATCGTCACGGTGATCGCTTTTTTCATCGGCTTGATATTGGCGATGCAGGCCGCAGACCAGCTCAAGCCTTTTGGCGCAGAAATTTATGTCGCCAACCTCGTCGCTGTTTCCCTGACACGTACGCTGGGACCGATGATTACGGCGATCATCATCGCCGGGCGCGGAGGCTCATCCATCGCCGCTGAGCTGGGTACGATGAAGGTAGCGGAAGAGCTCGATGCACTGCGCACCATGGGTCTGAACCCGAACTGGTTTCTGGTTGTGCCGCGTTTCGTCGCCATGGTGATGATGTTGCCTGCCCTGGCCATGCTGGCCAATTTCGTCGGCATCGGCGGGGCGTATATCTTTTCCGTCTCAGCCCTCGAAATCAACGGCGTACGGTTTATCAACCAGGTCGCTCTGGCGCTGGTGATGAAAGACATGATCGTGGGTTTGGTGAAAACCGTCGTTTTTGCCATGATCATCGTTTTTGTCGGCTGCTATCAGGGGCTGATCGTCGAAGGCGGGGCCGAGGGCGTCGGCAAGTCCACGACCAACTCTGTCGTGATCTCGATCTTTCTGATCATCGCTGCAGAGGTCTTTTTCACAGCGTTGTTTTACTCAACCTTGTAACTGTTCGGCACAATGGCAAAAGAACCGATTATAAAAATCCGCGATCTCAACACGTACTATGGCGACCGGCATATCCTGAAAGGGGTTAATCTGGATATTTACGAGGGCGAGATCATGACCATCCTCGGTCGCTCCGGTTGTGGCAAAAGTACCCTGCTCCGGCACATGGTCGGTCTGGTACGCCCGGCGAGTGGTTCGATATTTATCAAAGGCCAGGACATTACCAGGATGTCCGAAGAGGAGATGACGCCGATCCTGAAAAAGATGGGCATGCTTTTCCAGGGTGCAGCCTTGTTCAATTCCATGACCGTCGGCGAGAACGTGGCCCTGCCATTGAAGGAACACACGCAACTCGAAGACTCGACCATCAGCATCATGACGCGCATCAAGCTCGATCTCGTCGGCCTGAGTGGGTTTGAATCCTTTAAGCCGGCACAGCTCTCGGGCGGCATGAAAAAGCGCGCCGGCCTGGCTCGCGCCATTGCCATGGACCCAGACATCCTGTTCTGCGATGAGCCTTCCGCCGGCCTCGATCCTGTCGTGGCCATGGGGATCGACCAGTTGATCATCAAGCTGGAGAAAGCGTTCCGCATGACAATCGTCGTGGTCACGCATGAGCTGCCATCGGTTTTTACGATTTCAGATCGCATCGCCATGCTGCACGAAGGACAGATTATCGCTGTCGGAACCCAGGATGAGCTGAAAAACAGCTCAGACCCGATCGTGAAACAGTTTCTCAACCGCGAGGCTGATGACTCAGAGCTGGATCGGGACAAGTACCTCGATTCACTGGTCAGGAATTGAGTAGTCTGGCTGTCACCGGGTAACCATGTTACTCGGCATGGCTGCATCTTTTCAACCAGTCTGTGGGGACAGATGAGGAGCAGTCATCCTGATGAGACCCCGGCACCTCGCTTTGCCCTGGTCCGAATACCGGGTGCGGACGTCCGGGGAAGGCCCGGCGCGATGAGTAAACCGGATATCTGAAGAGCTGCCCGCAGCTTTGAGGCATGAGTTCGCAATCAATCTGAACACATCTTTTTGGACGAACAGAGAATGGAAAACCGCTCACAGGAAGTCAAGGCAGGGATTCTCGTTTTTGTGGCAATCGTCATTTTTCTGGTATTTGTTTTTGCCATCACAAAAGCGAGTTTCAAGACAGAGTACAAATCCTACACAGCACGCTTCAGCTATACCAACGGCATCAAAAAAGGCTCCCAGGTTCGCTATGGCGGTGTGCTGGTCGGCCAGGTGGATCAGGTCTATTTCCCGACGGATAACGATTCTGAGATCGAAATTCTGTTGCAGGTGGAAAAGGAGACCCCGGTCAAGAAAAACTCCTATGCCTATATTACCAGCATCGGGATCATGGGCGAGTTTTATATCGAAATCACTACCGGAACTCCTGACGCCGAACTGCTGCCGCCGGATTCGCGACTGACCAGCAAAGACGTGGCGGGCTTTGCTCAAATGAGCGAACCTCTCGAAAAAGTGAGCCATGAGCTGGAAGAGCTGCTGGTGAATATCAACTCCCTGATGACGCAGAAAAATCTCGGCCATATTTCCAACATGGTCTCCAATCTGGATACCCTGCTCGACTCAGGAGCAGCGCGCGCTCTCTCACTTATGGAACGGATGGACGGCCTGACAGCCGAGCTGCAGGCTATCACGCACAACATCAACGAAATGATGGAGAGCAACTCCGACTCTCTTGGAAAAATGATCGGCCATTTCAACTCCTCGATGGCGCGTGCGGAAACACTACTCACCGATCTTTCGCGTGTCACAACGCAGGTCGGCGGGGCTGTCTCGGCCAACGAGGCCAATTTGCACCAGGCTATTTTGAATTTCAACGAGGCGAGCCGGAACTTCGAGGTGTTGAGCCGCAGGCTGAAGCAGGAACCCTGGAGCCTGGTGCGCAAAAAGCGGTTGCCGGAAAAATAAAACGAGATGGACGGTGAGGGTGCAGGATAGCATCCGGTTCAAAAAACAGGAACGATGAAAAATCAGGAGAAGAGTAAACCGATGAAGTCTCTCTGGAGAAACAGTGTGCAACACGCCGGCCTGGCGCTGGCTGCCGCATTATGGATCACCCTGAGCGCGTGTAGCGGCATCCCGGAATCGCATTATTACTCTCTGACGATCGCAGATACCTCAGAGGCTTCAGCGACTGCTGCTGAGTTTCAGGCTGTCCTCGGTGTCGAACGTCTCGATCCGGGGCTGATGTATTTCGATGACCGCAT